>JBDKSY010000112.1:0-25343 GCA_039680395.1 Anaerolineaceae bacterium
GATTAGGGAATAGGGAGTAGGGAGTAGGAATTTCCAAAACTGGCTGCTAATTATTGATTGCCCATTTTTTCCTGATTACTGATTACTAATTACTTTAAATACATTGAGCCACCGAAGGGAGTCGAAGCATACACCTAAACTTTACGTGCTAGAGTTTTGCGAGTCTGTCCGCTGAAAATTCGTTAGGTTGGTGCAATTTTCTGTATTCTTTCCTTCGCCATCTCATAAAATTCTTCTTCAATTTCAATACCCACGAACTTCCGCCCAATTTGTATTGCCGCCACCCCGGTAGTTCCTACCCCCATTGTATTATCCAGGACCAAATCCCCTGGGTTCGAAAATGTCAGGATCAGGTAAGCCATGAGCCCCACTGGTTTTTGAGTCGGATGCTTCCTTGACATATCCGACGGGAACTCCAAAACACTTCTAGGATAATTCATATAGTGTACGGTCCTCATCCCCTGAGCCTTTTTATTGTAGATCCTCGAGCGTCCGTTCTTCCGCACTTTATTAACAGGAACCAATCCCTGCGGATGGTAGGTCATATGATGGCTATTCGCCTGGGAGAAAACAATCACATTCTCGTGGTTTCTCATAGGCTGGTATTTTGAGTTTAAGTACCCAGTAACGGTGTTTTTCTTCCAGATCAGCTCATACCTGAACCATTCCATCTTGCTATTGATCAACTTCGTTGTGAAAGGCTGGCTGGCCGTGAGCACAACGCTCCCCTTTGGCTTGAGTATCCGCTCGTACTCAATCCATAATTGCTCAAATGGAATAATCCGATCCCACGAGCATGCAGTGACCCCATACGGAAGATCTGCACAAATTAGGTCAACGGATTGTTCTTCTATTTGCCTCATAACTTCCAGGCAATCGCCCAAATATAGTCTTGCGTCTCCAATGGCATCCATGTATAATCCTAGAACATTTTATCTATATTGTAACTCGCAATAATGGAGACGCAAGCTCATGACAATCATTGGAACTAACAAGCGCGGAGCCAAGGTCAAAATCAACCCAACTTCAGGGGGTGGTTTCACTTTGTCGCTAATTGCCAAAAACGGCACCGGCTGGGCTGCCCCCGTTCAAACCATTGCCGAGGCAAAAGTCAAAGCTGAGCTGGCTCTCGGACCGCTCTCTTGGAGCGAAAAATAATTAATCCCCGGCTCAACACCGGGGATTTTTCAATTCCCTTTCCTCTCCAGGTAATCCAGCCACATCACCTGAACTTTTTCTTCAAGGGTGTGAGTGATCGGCGGGCGCTCCACCTCGGGAGCGGACTTCCTGAGGATCTGCCACTTTTCATTCACCCGGTTGAGGTCGATCCATTGATTTCCCACTGAATTGCCGTACGCTTGCCCATCCCCCCGACTCGAATACTGGTGCATGAACCAGTCACCCATCCAGGCGCCCGAGGCATAATAGACTGTGCCATTTGCGAGCTTCTTGACGTACCCCGGATCGAACAGCGATGTGTACCATGCCAGCCACAGCAGCCCGTCCTTGAAATTGCGCATGGATTGCACCAGGGTGCAGTTCGAATAGGTGCCCACAATCCGCTTTTTCTTTTCTGTCTCCCAGATGATCTGCTCCAGTTTTTGTTTAAACGCCAGGGTAATCGCCATAACCCTACCGACGTTCTCCGGGGTGATACGCTCCCAACCGCTCCCGGAGTTATCCTCAACATCCAGAGAAAGTGTTGCATCCCGCTCGGTCTTGGGATCTTTTCCATCCCAGATGGTGATCCCTAGCTTTCCTGTGAGTAGGTAAGGCAGCACGATCTCGGCGGCTTTGGAGGCTTGGTCCTTACCAAATTCGATTTCCTTGCCGGCAGCATAGTGCTTCAACGTGTAATCGATATAGAAATAAGCGCCCACGGGAAAACCGTCCGGCGCAGATTCTATATTCGTTTTGAACATGGGATCTGGAAAATTCCGTTGCGAGGCTTTCAGATATGCACTGTCCACCCCTTTTGCCACGGCTTTGCTCCAATTGAACTTGCCATTCGCGTAACTCAGATCAATGACTTCGCTCATTTTGACTCACTCCATAGTCTCTTATCCGATGGAGCTACAACCACCAAATCATTTCAGACTCGAAGGATAGCTCTCGAACAGCAATTGCCACCGCGCCGTTGTAATTCCCATAAGATTGGGTATAACTAAATACATCGCTGTCGTTTTCGCTTATCTGCGTGGCCACGCTAACCTCGTTATAAGCATTCACATACATATCTACCCGTTCTGTTGCAGGTGAATCCCAGGCAATTTGAAGTGTGCTATTTGAGTTTAGTGAGTAAGCAAGGCCAACAAAGATATCGTCTTTTGAATTAGAAACAGCAATCGGATGTGTTCCTGTTGATGAATCTCTTGCTCTTGTTGCAGAACCGACAAAATAAGCACCATTTACGAATTGTTTCCCAGCACTTGGTACGATCTCAATTGCGGTTAGCTGGATATATCTTTCTTGCGCAATTGTGTCTGTTGGGCTTAGTGAAACATTCACGCTGCCTGAGCTTGGTACGAGATAGGGAAAAATCGCCATATAGTCGCCCTTTGCGTCTCCATTCTCGGCAATGTATTGTGCGTAGCTATTGCTCAGTGCAACCCCGTCAATAAGAACAGAGCCTGAGTTATAAAGGTATGCGCTACTGGTGTTCCAGGTCCAATGAACGCAGAATATCACCAGATTTCCTTTGGTAAGGCTCAGGGCAACGTTACCTGACACATATGCGTTGTCGTAAAGCTTAGTGATCGTCGGCATGTCAATACCTCATGGAAGTCCGAATTCCAAAACCACCAGCAAACCCTTTGCTTTTGTGGTCGAATTGGCTGTTACATAGATTTTGATCTCATCATCCGTGGATACATCGTCGTAGCTCGTGTTTATTGTTCCAGGCGTTCCCACCTTTGATCCACTCGCAATGCTGATTGCCGTGCTCAAAGAGTCATTCGACGGGTATTTGGTCAAATTGATGACTTGAACCGTCGTATTGTTGGTGGTTCCAGGAGTCTCTACAAATGCCATCGCCCGTATGAGGTAATATCCATTGAGTAACCTTGGAACCCTGAATGTGAACACTCCTGTCGTGGTGTCTACATCACGTAATTTATCGACAACCCAATGCTCCATTCCACGGAAGTTGTTCGCAAAAATCCGCAGATCCGACACATTCCCCGCCGCGATCGTGCTCACTGCCGCACCGACCACCACCTTCGCCAGAGGAATTTGCCAGACGGAGGTGTTCTGCGTTAAGGCAGGCAGTGCCGGGCTGGCCGCTGGCGTCCCGGTGATGACCTTCGCGATCATTTGAGCATCTGTTTTGGTCCAGTCCACCTCCAGCACCACCAGGTCCCACCTTGCTAGAGTCGCGTTTGCTGCCGTGATCGCCAGGATCTCCTCCAGATCGTTTTCGTAATAGTGACCCTTTATCCAGCCCGCACCTGATTTCACCTTCACCTGCATACCGGTTGAATCCGCGTACACCTGCATGTCGTTCAGATAGTTGCTGATTACCCCGTCCTTGAACTGGGTTCGCATCATTTTCGACCACTGGGCCGTGAAAACACTCGCACCTGCACCCGAATCAAAAGGAATAAAAGTTTTTGTCATCTCTATCTCCGTTCCATTGTGTTCACTCGTTTATCCAGCCCGCGCATTCGACTGTAGATACCAGCAAGACCGGTTGTGTCCGTCGAGGCGCCCTCGGTGCCGATCGCCAGCTCGTTGGATTCTCCGGTCGACGACAGGGTGGTCTTGATCTCCCGCACCTGCTGTTTGATCACCTGCCCGCGTATCACCGCCTTCACCCAGTCGCCGATATCGTAATTGTCGATAGGCTGCATTAATGCTGTCGGCATCGGTGTGATCGTCAAAATCGTTTCACCGGATTTCTTTGCGAGTTCCTCTGCACCTGCCGCCGCCAGCTCTGTGGCATCGCTGGTATTACCTTTATCCAGGAACGCCTCCCGCCTGCCCCAATCCACTACCGCGGTCGGATCGCTCATCTCGTAAATAGTCCTGGCTGATCCGGTCCCAGCCCCGCCGATATAGAGCGCGTTTTCCTCCCCCCGTTTAGTGGAGAATCGATAATCACCCAGGGTGCCGAGTTCCTTGCTAAAGATGATCGTGTCAGATTTATCGGTGGGAATGTAGATTCCAAACTGGCCGGCTAGAATTCTGAACCCAATGTTTCCACCTTGTACCGCCAGGCTTCGTATCAAATCGATCAATTTCTCGAACCTTGCCCGGCCGGTTGCCTGGCCGCCCCTTCCGTTGTCTGTTTCAATGGTCAATCCCCCCACCCTGCGAATTGAAATCGCTCCCGGACCGGCGTTCAGATTAACGTATTGCTTGATCACCGTTTCGGCGATCCCGGTCCGCACATCGTAATCCACGTTATAGGGTGCTCCCCCTGGCACCGGTAGGGCCAGCAGCCCGGCGATCATATCCAGGTCATCGCTCCCGTTGGCGGTGATGGTCAATCCGCTAACATCCTCGAATGCGTTCACGCTGCCCGTAAAGAACAACACTCCATTTCGATAAACCATGATCCCGCCCTGCGTGGTCAATTCTGCAAGCGCTGCTGCGTCGGCGGTGATGTACCAACTCCCCACCGTATTGAATCGCCGCACCATCTCCAGGGTGGTAAACGCGGTCACTTGGGCAACTCGTTCTCCAGCTTTGTTGCTGATGTACACCTCATAGTTTGCGGTCATGCGGATAAATACCTCGGTGTGTATTCGACTGTGATTTTCGATGTCGTGGTGGAGTTGCTCATTTGGATCTGAACGTTGTTATCGCCCGGCAGCAGGCTCCACAATGCTGACAGAACAGTCATGGATTTCATTTGATTGATTCCGTCCAGCAGCACGGTTTTGACACCCACCCGGGTATCGATCACCAATTTCTGTCCCGGCGATAATGCCAGGGTGCCCATAGATAATGATTTCCCGCTGGTCAGATTGCGCAGGATGATCGTGTCGCCAGGTCCAATGATCGTCCAGATCGGATTGCTTTCAGCGTCGCCCGGGTTGGTCAGTGTGCGCAGCGCGTAATTGATGGATCCGATCAATTTAAGCGGGAACCAGGCGGCGGAGAAAAACGGCACCACCGTGGAGGTATTTTCCACAGTTACGCTCACTGGTGACTCTGCATACCAAAATGGATCATAGGCTGAAAAGGAAAGGACCAATTCCGCCGTGTTTCCTTTATCTATCGGGTCTTTGATCCCCCACGGGTAGCAATTCAGCACCCTCACGTCGACCCCGTTGACAATCTTCAATTTCCCAAGCCCAGGGTTGGCAATAGATCCTTGACCCAGTTTTGGATTCATCCGCCTCGAGAGGTCCCGCACCAGGGTGCGTAGCTGATCACGGTTGTCAGCTCTCACCTTTTGCTTGAGGTCGACCCCTCGTTCTTCCACCACCGCGTCCCTGAACTGACTTCCTTCCGAGAGCGGCATGCGCGTAGAGCTCAGGGAATAAGGCGGCGCCCACATCCCCCCACGTTCACGGGTGCACATGAAATTGATCCAATCGTTAAGATCAATCTGTCCGCCGGCGGCGTCGATCCACCACACCTGTTCATTAGCCATACAGCATCTCCACCTGGCGCAGTGTTCGGTTCATGGCTGCCTCGTTATAGGTCTCAAAATAGAGCTGATAGGTCCGCCCGTTGGCGCTTACTACTTGCTGCCCAGAGACACCTCCTTGGGTTGACACATTGACCGGAACGTTCATATTCGTAGTCATGCCGTTGATCGCTCCGCGAATCTGACGTCTTACCGCATTCATCTGGTCGCCGAACCCCACGCCCATGCCGGCTGCCATGTTTTCCCCGATCTCGGCAAAGACCGTGGATGGCGAATGGATCCCAAGCAGCCCTTTGATGTAGCTCCACAACTCTTTGAACTTGTTTCCAATCGTGGACTTGAGATCTTCCCATTTATCCAGCACCCCGGTTTTGATGCCGGCGACGATGTTGTCTCCAATTTCTTTCCAGTTGGTATTCTTGAATGCGTCCACGATCCCCACGATGATATCGACCACCGCGGTGAGCAGCAGCGGGATGTTTTCAACCAGACCAAGTGCCAACGCCACGATGATCTGAACTGCAGCCACCAGGATCAGCGGCAGGTTCTGTATCAAAATTTCGACGATCTTTTTCACGATCAACGGGATCTGCGGGATCAACACTGGTAAGGCTGCGACCAGCCCGGTTGCCAGGGCAATGATCAGGTTGAGAGCCGCTTCGATGATCAGCGGAAGATTATCCAGCAGGGTCAGAACAATCTGCGGAATGATTCCGATGACCGCCGGAATGAGTTGCGGCAGTGCCTGGGTCAGTCCGTTCGCCAGCGCCAGTATGATTTGCACCGCTGCCACGATCAGCATCGGCAGCATCTGGATGATCGCATTGACCAGTGCTACCACCAGTTGGATTGCTCCTGGAACCAGCAGCACCACATTTTGCACCAGGAAATTGACCAGGGTGGTCAGGATTTGAACAACCGCAGGCAGGAGCACGGGCAAATTCTGCAAAATTGCACCGATCAGCCCTTGGATGATCCCCAGCCCCGCTTTAGTCAATCCGGGCAAGCTTTTGGCAATCGAGCCAATCAACCTTCCAAGAAGATCACCCAGTCCAGAGGCGAACTTGCCCGAATCACCCTCGGATCGCAGGAAAACCAGGCTGAGCTGCTGCATGTACCCATTGGCGCCGTCTGCCAGTCCCTGAAAGCCCGGAAGAATGCTTCCCAGGATTGTGCCGACCGCTCCCTTCAGGCTCAGCTTCAGCCCGTCCACCGTATCGCCAAAGGCTTCAAAATTGGCAACGGTTTCTTCGCTCATTACCGCGCCAGTCTGCCTTGCTTTTTCTTTTAATCGCTCGAGTTCGTCTCCGCCCGCCTTGATTAGCGGGTTGAGCTCCATGTACGATTTACCAAAGAGTTTATTGGAAAGTATGTCCCGTTCGGTTTCGTTTTGGACCTGCCCCAGGGCATCAATCGCCTCGAAGAAAACGGTATCTGCGTCACGTAATTCACTCTTTGCATCCCGGACTGACACGCCAAGGGTCTTAAAAGTGCTGGCAACCCCCTGGTCGGTTCCCGCCTTGCCCATATTGATAGTGAATTTCGACAGCGCCCCGGTCATCGTATCCAGGCTGGTTCCCACCTGCCCGCCGATGTATTGCAGCTCCTGCAGCCGTTCGGTGCTGATTCCCGTTTTCAGGGACATATCCACCAGCTCGCCGCTGGCGTTTGCCGTGCCGATCACCAGCCCGGAAAGTCCAATGCCCAGCGCTAGAACACTGGCAGCCAATCCTGCGATGATTTTCCCCGCAAACTGACCGACGCTTCCCAACCCCTTGAGTACCCCGTTTAATCCCTGGGATTGTCTGCTTGTTTTTTCAGCTTTATCCCCCAGGTCTTTCACTTTCTCACCGGTTTCTTTGGACTCCTTGCCCATCGCCTCAAGAGAAGTCTTTGACTGTTGTAGCTCGTTTCCCATTTTGTTCAGGGATTCGGATTCCTTGTTGATCCTGATCTGCAGATCCTGGGCAGCCCGGCTGTTGGTTCCCTTTTCTGAAGCGATTTTCTTATATTCATGGGTCAGCAGGATGACCTTGTCTTTTTGTAGGTCGTATTCGTCGCTGAGTGCTTTGATCCGCTGCTCCAACCCGTTCGCGGTCCGGTCCCAGTCCCCCAGGGTGGCAGCGGATGCCCGGAACCCGGACTCGATCACCCGGATGTTTCGGTTGAGTTCAACAATCCCGGCTTTATAGTCGGTGATGTCCAGTCCTACCTTGCCGCTCAGTCCCTGTACCTGGTCGCTCATTTACCTATCCTCCCCAGTCTGTGTCATCGCAATAAAGGGGTCGTTCACTACCGCCTGATAGTTTGTTGATCAGTGGAATCAGGCTTTCCACGTTGCTCTCATCGATTTCAAAAGGTGACCATCCGAACCGTTCGATTAATGCGATTTCAAGCTCGATCATCGCATCCAGAGGATCGGAGTCATCCTCCTCTTGCGGGCCTACCCCGCCGGTGGAGGGTTTGATTGGATGCCGTTCGCCTTGGCGATGATCTGATTGAAAACAGAAATCAGCTCGGAAATATCGGCGCCTTCCTCAAGCTCTTTCTGGGTAAATTGGTCGCCAAACACCCCGATCACCAATCCGGAGACTTGGTCAACCATCTCCTCTGAGTACCCGACTTCTTCTCCCTTTTTGGGTGTCAGGGAAGCAGACAGCCTCACTGCCTCTTTCAGCAATTTCCAGGGAACAAAAGACCGTCGATAAGTCTTTTTGGGCTCATCCGTCTTCGGATCGTACAAAGTCAATACAATGGGGGTTCCTGCCATACCTCACCTCTTGAGAAAGGAAGTAGGGGCTTAGCGTGCTAAGCCCCTTTGATAGTTAGGCGGCGGTCGTGAATTTCACGATGCCGTTGAGGGTCTGGCCGTAGATGTCGGTCACGGCATAGACCAGCGTGTGGGCGGTCGTGCCCGCCAGGGCTGCATGGGTTATCGTCACGATCTTCTTGGTGGCGTCCAACGCGGCGGTGATCGACACGGTCGCTGGAGTCGCGTCCAGCAGGGTGATGCCATTGATGGCGTCGACCGCCAGGGCGTTGTTGAACGTCAGGGTCAGGTTCGCGGTCTTGGACGCGCCGCTCGCACCGGCGGTCGGAACGCTGGAAGAGAGCGCCAGGGCATCGGGAGTCGTGATACCCGGAACCTGAACCTGCGTGAACCATCCGGTCGCGCTGAAGGCGTCTGTGTCTTCATCTCCGAAGAGCCTTTTCACCGTGTCGTTAACTCCGGCTGCGACCGTGAATGGATGCACGGTTTTGAGGGCGGTGAACTCCAGTGTGAGCGACTTGGGTTCCGGTTTTTCACCCTTGGTCGCCGACTCTTCCTTGGGTTTGTTGAACTTTCCTCGCAGGAACCAGAAGTACCGGTATTTGCCGTTGGATTTCATCGAGCGGAAGCCAAGGGCGTAGAATGGCGGGACGCCGGCATTGTCGTACACCCGCCCGGTGGTTGCATCGAACTTACTGCCGGTCAACTTCGCTTGCACCTCTGGGGGTAAGCCGGTGATCTCAAGAGTCACCTTGGTCGCGCCTTCCGACTGGCTCACATCATAGGGCTGGTCGTCTGCGTACTGCGTTTCGATGGATCCGCTCGGCTCCTGGGAGACCAAAGCCGCTGGAGCCAGCCACTCGGGCGTGGCTGCGGAATAGGCTGCTGCATCGTCCTGCAACACCTCGGCAACGTACACCTGATCCACACCGACTCGGCTGTTATATTCAGCCTTGTTTTTTGACATTTAGACCTCGCTTTCTACAAAAACATATTCCAGGGCGAGGCCGAAATAGCCGTCGCTCGGATCATAGGGTATTTCTGTGATTGGACCGGGCATAAACCCGGCCGTCGTCATAAGAGTTTTGATATCCGGCATGCCTACCAGTCCGCTTCGGCTGTAGTAGCTCACCTGCACCCGGTAGGAGCGCATGGTTTCCGCGTTATCTGCGAATTGCTCCGGTGGGCTTGAGATCAGCGAGTACACCGCGAACGCAGCAGGTTTTTCCGTTGGAGGATTCGCGCTGGTCGCCTGCAGATTGATCCCTTCGCTGACCGGTATCTGCAGCGAGCTCAAAGAGGCAGCCACGCGTTCCCAGATAGTCATAGCGCACCCTCCTCTTTTAGAACTTCCTTCATAGCTACATTCGCTTTGCGTTTATCTTCGTCAAAAGCCGGACGTATGAACGGGTGCGGTGGGTTGTGTGCGGATCCCATTTCCTGGTAAAAGATGTAACTGGATCCTTTCGCATTCCGCTTCACGTTGAACGCGCCTACCTTGACAAAGATGTAGTTGCCGTCTGAGTTAGGACCGATTTTCATGATATGTTTCTTCAGCTCGCCGGTCAGCTCAGGTGCGCGCGCCAACATTCCTTCGTGAAAAACTGAGCTTCCTGCATCCACCGCTTTACTGGCTGCATTTTCGATATTCTCTCCAGCCTGCGCGACCCGCTCCAGGTATTCGTCGAGTCCTTTGAGGGAAACCAGCGATTTCAGCGGCATATCACCCAGCCTTCGTTTTCTGGACCTTCAGCTCCAGGTATTCATTCCGCTCCTGGATGTTGTCCATCGATACGATCTGGAAGATCTCACCACCTGTGATCACGGTTCCATTGAGCTGCCCGCTTTTGATCACCACGCAGGTTGTGTCAAGTTCAGCCCTGTGGCGAATGAGCACGGTTGCGGGTGATGTGAATCCCAATGAAGAGGACGTCCAGGCTTCAGAGCCGTGAACATTGACCCACCTGGACCAGACCTGGGCAATCAACCCAAAGGAGACCGTCGGGAACCCACCGGCGTCTTCGCTGATCACTCGCTTTGCGAGAATGACCTGCGTTCGCAGCTCTCCAGGATTGTTCACTCGATTGCCGATTTTCATAGTTCACCCGGTGGGATCAGATGTACCCGGAACAGGGTTTCCGATAGATCTTCCGTGGAGATTTGTTCGATATACCCAGATTGGCTGATCACACTTTCGAACTTCGCTTTCTGATCGCCCGTCGCGTTGATCAATCCGATGAGCGTTCCTACCGTATCACCCCGGTTTGCCCCGTTGATCCTGACCGCACCTGATCCTGCCCCGCCATAAAACTCAAAATACTGAAATGCCAGGGTCTTCAACTGCATCAGGCATGCACTCAAGCCAAATCCCAGGGATGGCGGATCTCCACCCGTCATCCCTGGATTTTCATACCATTGAACGAGCAGCATGCGCGCTGCGTTTTTCGCTTCTTCGCAAACCGGATTGTCAATGGTCCAGTCTCGACCGGTCGACCGTTCGATGAAAGCGTCGATGGAGGGGAGCACTGCCAGCATGTTTGGATCAGTGGCGGTGCAACGCAATACTGTTGCCGCTTCCTGGGCTGTTAAGATGTTGGGCATCGCTCACCTCCTCGAACTCGATTAGGCTACGGCCTGGACGACTGTGACAACATGGGCGCCTGGTTGATAGCGGTGGTAGAAGCCGTACACCTCGGCGCTGATCAGAGAAGCAGCCGTTCCGACGGTGATAGAGAGTTGAACGTAACCAAAACCGCCGTTTACATCCAATTCATCAGCCCGGCAATTGATCATTGCCTGGTTGTTGTCGTTGCTGGCTTTCACCAACTGGGTAATAGCTTTACCGGCGATATCCTTCGCGCCGGTTCCGGCTGCATCCTGCGCCTGGCGTAGCTTGGCATCGACAGTCGCCGCTGCTCCGAGCACCCCGGTATGCACAACCGCGAGTACAGCCTGAGCATCCGCCATCGACAGCCACCCGGTGGTCACCGTCGCTGCACCTTGGCTGATCGGGTCCTTCACCGCCAGGAGTGCGATTTGTTCTGAAGGTTTGAGATTAGGATTCATTTTTCCCTTTCCTTTGGACTATTCCTTCCAGGACCAAATTAATGACCCTGGAAGGTTATTGATTCTTTTCCGGCTTATGCCCGGGCATCCAAAACCACGAAGTGGCTGCGGGTGCTCGATCCCTTTGCCGGGGTTACAGGTGCCGACAGATACGGCTGCCCGCCCACCCGGAAGGTCCAGCGGAAGGCGCTCAACCCATAGTCAAAATACAAATGGATCGAGCTGGCGAATTCCACCCCACCCGGGCTGGTGATGGCGTAATATCCGTCGCGCAGATTCGCAAAATGGATATCGCCCTTGTCGCCGACGGTTTCGCAGTGCTCATTGAAGCGCACCGGTCGACCAAGTAGCAAGCCGCCTGGCGAATTCGTGAATCCGCTGTTGGGCGGAGTCCAGATAGGTTGATTGCCGAGAACCATCGTCATCAACTGCGGCAGAGCGTCCTGGTTGATGTACCAGATTGCGCGTGAGACATTGATCATTCTGGCGAACATCTTGGCAACGTTGGCGGCTACAATGGTGTCCGCTGTCTGTGCGTTTTCTTTCGCCACGCTCACCAGCGACGCGGATTTCATATATCCTAGGGGTTGGCCCACACCCAATCCGTTGACGATCGCCTCGTTCAACTTCCAGCGAATCGCCAGACCCGCCTTGTTGGTCAGCCGTGTTGCCAGGCGTGGAGCGTCTTTGAGCAGATCATCCGTGGCAGTGACAAAGGCGTACAGATCCTGCAGCCTCATCATTTCTGCGGACGTGGCCAGTTTGGAGGGGGTCATTTGCCCGGCTTCTCCGCGCCATTTTGCTTGAACGCCAGTTGCACCCCAGGGAGTGGATTCATCCTTGAGGAACTCGACCGCATTGGAGTTGGTTGGCTCGTTGTCGGTTTCCTCGAGCAATGAGTCCTCTTGGGTAACCACTTCCCATATTTCCTGGCGAAATGCGGGAGGAACCATTCGTCCCTCAGCCGAACCGGTTTCCTGGTGGAAATCGGTTGGAGCTGCACCGATCATCAACCGCTGATCGACGGCGCCGCCCGGCGTGTACATGGCCTTAACAGCCGTGGCGAATTCGCCAATGTCAGCGAAACCGCGTTTGGGATCGTCCTCCGCCCGGTCGCGAATTCCCGTGATCTGGGGCATCGCCTTCATGCTGCGCTCGCGTTCGCGGGCGGTCTCATGACGCTGGATCTCAGCATTGACTTCGACAAGACGTGCATTGATTTGATCATCGCGTTTCTTTTCGTCCTCGCTCAATTCGCGGGACTCGTGTTCGGCCAGATCAAAGATCGTCTTGCCTTCAGTGACCAACTGGGATCGCTCTTCGAGCAGCCCTTGATAAATTTTGCTCATCATTCACCTTTCCTTTCGATCAAATATGTCGGATTCATGGTTGGTACCTGCTCTACGGAGCGGTCTTTTCCGGCTCGACGGAGCCGGAATTTTCATTCAAGCGCATTCGGCGCTTGCGAAAATCCACATCAGCGCTCACGCCCCGGCGGCCCGAGCTCTTCTGAAGCCTGGCGATGGTTTCATCTAGCGTCGCGATACGGTCGGCCATGCCCATTTGCACAGCCTTTTTCGATGCCACCACCCTGCCCTCACCAAAACCCTCTCGCACCTCGGCAGGTTTTACGCCTCGGTTGCGAGCGACGGCTCTAATAAAAAGGTCATATACCTCGCTGACCCGTTCCTGAATGGTTGAGCGCGCTTCCTCGCTCAGGGGTTCATAGGGATTGCCCTCGGTTTTGTACTTGCCCTCGGAGATCATCGTCACCTTGATTCCATCTTTGGCGTTCCGTTCGCTTTCGTCCTCGTGAACTGCAAATACGCCTATGGAACCGACTTCACCGCTTGGAGTGACCACCAGCTCATCTGCTGCCGTGGCGATCCAGTAAGCGGCAGAAGCTGCCAGATGGTTTGCCACTGCGATAATAGGTTTCTTCCCGCGAGCGTCGTAGATTTTCTTCGATAATTCTTCGATCCCTTGCACCTGTCCGCCCGGGGAATCCACGTCGATCACGATTGCCCCAACGCTCGGGTCTTCCACCAGCTGGTCGAACCGCTTACCGAATTGTTCGGCGCTGGTCGCTCCGCTAGTCTCAGTAAACAGGCTAGCCCGGGGAACCAACGTTCCAAACAGTGGCAGCACGGCGATTGATCCGCTGATCCTCTCGGATGGTTTTGTCGCGCCATTGATTTGAGCCTGGATCTGCTCTGCGTTCAATTTTTCACCGGCCAGGTAGCGATTCACGACCTCAAGGATCGCTTCAAGTTTGACTGGCAGTATTGCCCAGGGGGTATCCATTAATTGCCGCGAGATATGCATATTGATCACTCCTCCACCATCGAAATTCTGATCAGCAGGTCGTTTCTTCGTTGATTCCAACCGACCAATGCTGCAGGTCCTTGCTTGAGCAATTCCCTGCGTCCGGACTCTACATACAAGACCGCGTTACCTTGGGGAATGCACATGGTTTCAGCCACAAAATCAGCATGATCTTTATAGAATGTATTGACCGCCGATTCCCAATCGCTGTCTTCGCGTTCTGCCGCCCTGGTCATCGCAGCCAATTCTTTACGGACCACTCTGCCTGCAGACTCCCGCAGGATCTTCTGGTAATGAGCGCCACTCTGCCGCGGATCTGCAGGTGAATTGTTCATGTCCACGGACCTTTTCATGTTCAGCGCGGTTAGGTAATCGTCATCGCCGCCATCGATCGGGTTCATGTTCTCAGCTCTTCGAATCTCATTCGTCGCCAGCCAGCCGCCATTCCTCCCAACGGAGTAGGCGTTGTAACGTTTCTCAAGATCGCCTCTGAGAAGTGCGTCCGTTAAGAATTCGACGAAATATGTCTCAGAAGCCAAAATCAAATCTTTGGAGATCACCTGTTGCCATCGCACCAACCAGGGCATAAGGACATAAGTAACAAAGCCTTGTGATAATTCTTGGATTCCGCTCCCCCAGCTCGTCGCCTTGGAGGTGAGTCCAACCATGTGTGGGGGAACCCGGAACCATCGACAAACGTCTTCTGCCTGGAATTCACGAGTTTGTAACATTTGCGAATCTTCAGGGGTAAACGTTACAGCCTGAAACTCCATCCCTTCTTCCAGGACACCAATTCGGTGAAGATTTTCTCCCCCAGTCATTTTCTCTGACTGGTCCCTTAGCTTCTCTTGAGCTTCCTTGCTCAGGTGCCCAGGGTGTTTCAAAAAGCCTGCCGGTCTCGAGTAATTGCTGAACAATTTCGCTGCGAACTTTTCAGCTGCCAAAGACAGTCCCATTGACTCGCGCGCGTAGGTAATAACAGAAACGCTGTTTACACCGTCCAGCGATAATCCAGGGAGTCGGAAAATTTCATCGTCCAGGTATGTTTTGACGCTCCCATCTGTTTCTGAAATCTTGTACCTGATCCTGTCCTCTGCGATTTGTTCGGTGAGTAGCACCCGATCAGGATGAATGGGGATCAACCGGTCAACCGGACCCCTCGGACCGGGAATGATTTTTGCGTATCCGCTGCCGCGAAGCAGTGCGTGCATCTGCATCATGTCAGTGAACTCGAATGACGTTTGCAAATTATTCGGCTGGTTGTGTAGTAACCCATAGAGCGGGTGCGCGGTCGCCCTTTCCTTTCCGCCATTGTCCAGTCGCTTGTAAACAATGTGCGGCAGCATCGCAACCGTTTCCGAGATCAACCGGCAGCACGCCCAGGCAGCGGAGATCTTCAGAGCGTTGTCAGCGCTTACCCGTACCCCCGAATTCGTTGTCAAAGAATAAACGTCATGCCACATTCGCTCTTCTTTTTCTGAAAGAGAATTGGTTTGTCCAAGTAGCTGCTGCAAGAATGTCATTCTGATTTCTCCCTGCCAAACAGCGAAATTCCCATCAAGATCACTCCCACACTTATGAATGCTGCGGGAGGATAGATCAGATACAGCCCAATCGCCATAAGCACCATCCCGAGGATGAAGACGAACAGATTCATTTTGAATTTCATATCGTCACCATTCCTCGACTCTCGTAGATACTCTTGGCGTCAAATGAAACCCCGTCAGCCAGGGCATCACATCGTGCCTGCCACGAAAGGATCCCAGCCATCGCCGAATCGATCTTGTTCGGAGAATCAGGTCGCTCTTTGTAAATCACCCATAATGGAGCACCTTTTTCATCGACAAGATGAAGCCTTCCCTTTACAGCGTTTCCAATGTGTCGGGAGTAATGCTCGCTTCCATCGTGTGAGATAGCGCCCGATAAAATTGCATTGTTGAACGCCTGGATTGCATATGCCATTTGCTTTGTTCGGTTGGTCCACCAGGCGATAACTTTCTTTTCACCATATTTTCCAGACCAGGTCGCTACCTCAACTTCCCAATATGGAGGGTCTGCGTACATCCGCCAGACGTTATACAGATTGAATGCTGCGTCGACCGCATCATTGACTTCTTTTTCAGGCGCTTCCCATTCATCTATGTTCTTTGGCTTTTCCCAAATACCCAGTGACCACTGGAAACCAGTTTCCAGATGGGTACCTACAAGAGCTACAGCGTCGTGCCACCTGGCACCGTCAAAACCAAGGGTGATGGTGTCTCCTGGTTTCGGACGGAACTCTGATTTGAGGTCTTGCCACTTCTGAAAATCGAATGCCTTATCACTCGCCTGGACGAGGCGGTTCAGCCAAACTCGCTCGAGATAGGATTTGTCAGTGGTCGGGTCTTTCCACTGCTCGCAGATCCCATCGATATCACTCCACTCAGCCACCGGTCCACTCGCTTCGATGACCGCGGCTCGAATCCCTTCTGGAGTGGTCAGGTCGTGATCATCTCCTGCCTGTCTGTGGAAGAAGAACAACCGTGGATCTTGTATCTCGCCGCGTTCCACCTGGCGGGCGTACTCCATTGTGTCCTCAGCGACAGATCCTTCACCTGGCGAAGGCGCAGTTGTCACCTCTAGACTCCAGGCGTCAGCAAGATACCGTTTTGGGAGGTTCGCCAACATGGTCCGATGAGCTTTTTTCAGGCGGTCTGTATTCCACCGGTGAGTCTCATCACATACTTGGAAGGTAGTACGAGCACCATCACGGGCATCAGGGGAGGATGAAAGACTGACTGCTGTACCATCGCCGTTGATTCTCATGATCCGCTCAATGCCGATGTCGAAATCATCGACCACCCGGCTATACATCAAGATTGTGCGGAGAGCTGCATACGCCAGCTCATCACTTTGTTCTTCGGTATAAGCGACTAGGGGAATGTACGGATCAACCACGCCGAGCCCGACTGGCTCCCCCCGGGCGTCAAACCCATCGCACCGAACCGGCGCATCTGGGTGAAGCTCAGCGGCAGCAATGAGTGCGGCAAATTCGGTTTTCGCGCTCCCCTTCCTCAAGCTAAGCGCAGCTCGTTTGAATCGGCGTCGACCTGCCTGTGGACCGTCCTTGGGGTACACCTCGTACATGCGATAAATGAGCGCGCGTTTCTCCTGATCGAACACGACAGGTTCGCCGCGGAGATCCCCTGGACCGTGAACAAGGTTTTCCTCGATCCAGGCACAGACTTGAGCGCCCAGGCTCGGGAAAACGATCTTATCCTTTGGAACCATCAAAACGGTCATTGGTCCAGTACTCCTCGTGGATCTGTGGCAACGTCGATCACGCCTGTCTTCGCGCGCTTCGCTCGGTTGTGTTCATGCCGGTCCCGTGCTTCGTCGGTCTCTGCGACCGCCCACTCAAGCCGTCTCCTGCTCATCGGTGTGAGCCCAAATTCACGTTCCAGCGCTCGGATCTCTTTCGCAACATCGAGGCTGCCAAAAAGCCAAAACTTGTTAACCAGAAAAACCAGGCGGCATAGAGCTGGCTGATCACCCGGGACGAACTCCACACTCATCGGAGATTCCCAGATCGTTGTCCAGAACCGCTTTGCCATAGGGTGCCATTGCTGCCCCTTCGCAAGACGCGGGAGTCTAGGCTTCTGCAGGCGCGTAACCCGTGGCGCCGGCAAGAGTGCCCGGCTGGAAGACTTGTTCCGCCGCTGTCGCGTTGAAGGATTTTTAGGCATGGGTCCCGGCATTCAACCTTCTCCAATCAACGAACGTCCAAACCCGTACACAGAAAAAACCACCCACCTGCACGCTCGTCATCCCTCAGCCTGTAGACTTTTGATCCCCCCTCCCGTTGACCTCAGCGGCTGTTTTTGCTGAATGACAACGCTTACAGAGGGATTGAAAAGGTCCACTGAAAAACTTGCGTCGATCACCACGGTGGGGTTCGACGTGATCAACATCAGTAGCTAGGGTATATATGTTGGCGCGCAAACATTCTTCGCACCAAGGTTGGACAGACAATTGAATCGCCCTAATTCTTTGCCACCTTTGTGTGTCATAAAGACGCTGCCAATCCTGGTGATACTGACTGGATTTGACTTTATGCTTATCGCAATATCCACTCACTACCAATTCAGGACATCCTGGTTTTGAGCATGTTTGCAGGGCTTTTCTAGGCATAATTAGCCTCTATTTCAGAGACTCTTTCTTCCCAACTTTGAACGGCACCGGCTCGTGACCGAGATCCTTGACCTGGCATCCAAGCCGCTTTGCCCAATCCTGCCAATCAGCCAGCTCTTCTTCCAATGCTGCAATCCGCTGCTTAAGCGGCTCAATGAGCAACATGACGGTCGCCCGTATCTGCTCATTGGCATCTGCCTCTGCTTTGGATGACTCGGCTTTGAGTTTGCGTTGCTGAGACTTGGTTGTGATCATCGATCCGATCACACCCGCAAGAGCTCCAACGATCGCTGAGATGATGATCTCCCACTCCATATGTTCAACCTTGTGAGAGATCACGTTCAGCGATCGCAGTCTTTACATCACCAGGTTGCGGGCTCAGTTTGTAGGTCAACTGATTTCCGCCTGCTGCAAGGAAGATATAAATAATTAGTGTGATCAATCCTTGCTTGCTGCAGTCAACGCCTGGAACCAGCCAAAAATTAGTACAGGTGAATGCGAACGTAATGCCGGCGATGGTAATAATTAGAATTAGCTGGATCAGTTGTTTGGTCTCAGTGACCAACCCCCCATAGACGACCCGCAGCCCGGGCATGTAAGTAAAAATAATCGAAAGTACCACGCCAGCCAGGGCAATGAGAACATCATCCCCCAGCGTTGATCCAGGCGGCAGGAACTGGCTGGCGCCTAGGACCACAATCAGACAAACGATCAAAACGACCAAACAAATTCCAATCCATTTCAGAGCGTTTTTCATAGCCTCTCCTTAATCCTGCTGGTTAACACGAAAACCCGACACTTGTCCTGTTGACAAATGCCGGGCGGTAAACTCCAGCTATCCCTATTTGATTACGTACAAATGTAGTATAGCATCGTTTTATTATTCGTCAAATAGTATTGTTCTAGGCTTTTGCGCTTGACAAACGTATTACACAATGATATTGTTGTGTTATGATACCAGAGGCTATTAACATTGGCGCATCATGGAAAGTGTTACCGCAAGGGGTATTTGATGCCAATCTTGAAGAAATCGAATCTCGATTTGCCACAAATCAAATCCGTCGACACTTGATGAAAGGATTGTGTAAGGCTTGTAAAGCACTAAGGAAAGCTGGATGCAAGGTTGTTTACGTTGACGGAAGCTTTGTGTCGGAAAAAACTTTTCCTGGAGACTATGACGTATGTTGGGATCCAACAGGCGTAGATGTAAAAAAACTAGACTTAGTCTTTTTGGATTTCTCAAACGGACGAAAAAAACAAAAGTTGAAATATTTCGGAGAATTTTTTCCTTCGAGTGCAAACGCTGATGGTAGTCATACTTATTTACAATTCTTCCGAATTGAAAAAGAAACAGGGTTGGAAAAAGGAATAGTTCGTATCCTTCTTCAGTAAGGATCAGGAGGTCGACCTATGATAACTAATGAGCGGCAGTATAAGATAACAAGATCACAACTCGAACTACTGACAAAGGCAATCGAGAAATTTGATTTACAAGAAAAGATACACCAAACAGGTTCTGAAGCTTTGGCCGTTGCGGAACTTGAGGCAATCAAAAGTGAGGTGGAATTATTGACGATTCAGATTAATGAATATGAACTGCTGAAATCGGGAGTGAAATCTATCCTCAAAGTATCCAGTCTTGAGGAACTGCCCAAAATTCTGATTCAGGCGCGAATAGCTCAGAAATTATCACAAAAGGAGCTTGCTTCATTGCTCGGAATAAAGGAACAGCAAATTCAGCGCTATGAGGCTGAAGATTATCGGAGTGCTAGCTTAAAGAGATTATTGGAAGTGGCCGGAATCTTAAATTTGAACGTGTCAGGTATTGGCGAAATTAATAAGCCCCAAGAAAAAAAGACTTCTGAGATGGACTGGTCAAAATTCCCTGTAAAGGAGATGTACCGACGAGGTTGGTTTGAAGGTTTTACAGGATCATTTACTGAAGCATTCCAGGATAATTTTGAACTTGTGCAAAATTTCTTTGGCGAAATATACCGAAAACCTGCGATAGCGCTACATCGTAAACATGTTCGAGTGAACTCTAATTTGGATGATTATTCATTGTTAGCGTGGGAATGCCGTGTATTGCATTTGGCGAGAAAAGTTAGTGTACGACAATATGATCAAGAAATGCTCACGACAGAGTGGATAACTTCATTGATTCATCTGAGTCAATATCCGGATGGTCCGCGGAGAGCTCAAGAAAAGCTAAAAGAAGTAGGTATAGTATTAATTATCGAGCCCATGCTGCCAAACACTTATCTTGACGGGGCTGCACTTCTTTACGGTGACAAGCCCGTCATTGGGCTGACATTGCGCTACGATCGAATTGATAATTTCTGGTTTGTTTTAATGCATGAAGTCTTTCATGTCATGAAACATCTGAAAAAAGAAAAAATCGACCGAATATTTGATGATCTAGATACTTCGGATGGTGAAAAAATTGAGCTCGAAGCTGACGAGCTAGCGGGAGAATCATTAATCCCGACCGCGAAGTGGAACATGGCGATCGCTAGATTCACTCGATCAGTCGAATCTATTAACGGATTTGCTCAGAAATTGGGGGTGAACCCAGCAATAATTGCAGGTCGTATCAGGCACGATGAGAATAATTACACAATTCTCAATGACTCAATCGGACAAGGCAAGGTTAGAAACCAGTTTCCTGAAATATCTTTCGGCATATAAATAGGGAGGAAAATAGTGATAACAAAACTGCACAAGTATATTCCGTGCTTAAGATGGAAACTCGGCGAATATCAAGCAGTTTCGAATTTGTCCACTCAAGCACGTGGATTTATTACTCCAATTATTGAAGTCCCTGAATACGGCGCAAATCAAGAATTTGATTATGAAACAAGACGCAAACCTAAGAATATTGATCAACATTTATCCTGGTTCACAAATAGAATTAAAGATAAATGGGGAACCGAAAACGACTTCTTTCTTGATATGCATCATGTACCTCACAACGTGGATCTCTCTGATGGAAGCAGTCCTTCCAAGTTTGTTTTTCGAGATCTGAAGCAAAAAGGTATCAGCTTCACGCCTGTGACAAGACTTCACGAAGAACTGAGCTACATGGATACATTACAACAATACCTTAGAAATGAAAGCAGTGGAATTTGTTTGCGTGTAAGCTTTGAAGAATTTGGCGATGATGAGTTTGAATCAAACGCAGATAATCTTCTACGCAAATTCGGGGTGAGTTTTGAAGATTGTGATTTGGTTTTGGATTTGGAAGCAATGAATTTTAACCCAATAAATGTCCTAAGTAACTTATTAGCTAGCATGATCGTAAGCAAACATCAAATAACACGTTGGAATGACTTTGGGATTATTGGTACCTCGTTCCCTCAATCATTATCTGGTGTAAAGAAAGGAATTTCCTTCCTGCCAAGGCTTGAATGGGTTCTTTACAAATCGCTTGCTAAAAAAGCTCAAGAAGCGAACTTCCGATTGCCAACTTTCGGGGATTATACGATCAACAATCCACAATTGCTTACAATTGATCCAAGGTTGCTCAAATCAAAAGCAAATATTAGGTACACAATCGATGATAATTGGTTAATCGCAAGAGGCGAGAATGTTCGGGACTATAAGTTCTTTCAATACCATAACCTTTGCCAACTCATCATCTCTTCAGGATACTATGTCGGACCACAATTTTCATTCGGAGACGAATATATTGATAGGTGTGCATTTGGAAAAGCCAATACTGGGAATCTTTCTACATGGAAATGGGTAGGGGTAAACCATCATATAGAGGTTGTTGCAAAGGACGTCGCCAAGTTTGTCGTTTCATGAGATACTCCTTTACCACACCTCTGATCATTTGTGGCTCAAGCAATTCTATTATGGATTGATATAAGTTTGCCCTGCACTCTCGTAAATGTTTCCCTTTCACTCCCAAACCCCCTAATATATCTTGCGCTTCATTTCGCCATAATAATTGAGCAACAGCAATATCATCGATTAGTAAGTTTTGGCAAGGTTCTCTTATCGTTTCAAAACCGATTGTTTGCTCATTTTCCACTTTGACCAAAATAACGCCCCACCATTTTGGAACTAAATCCATTCCCTTTACAAGATGTCTTTGTTCTACCACTATGGTCGATTGATCAAAGATCGCATCATAGAATTCTATTTGCTTATTTAGCCTAACCAATGTGTCTTTTTCACTTTTTATTTCAAATCCGCAATAATGACCATTAATAACAGCTATATCGGCTCTGCATTTTCCATGATCGATACCGAGCTCGTCCACAATTAACGTATTAGCTGAAGCATGATCTTTCTTGAGAAATGAACTATGAAATGCTCTTCTAATCAATGGGTCATTCATCACATATCCTGGAAAATAACACTCCAATTTTTATGATTATATATGAGTGCTTCTTTCGAACGCAATTTTTTAATCAAACCAATTTCCCCGAGTCATTTAATTTCAATACTAATTTGTAAATGTCCGCGAATCTGCTTTTTCACATGGCTTTAACGAAAAAACCCCTGTGTTTGAAGAAATCAGCATAGTTGGTTTGTATAGCTCGCAATTCACGAAGGTTTTCCTTGTTCAATTAATATTGCATGAGGTCTTTGATATTTCCTCATCTGCTCATTTCTCTACTTTTTCACTTTCTTTTCGAGCTGCCGATCCCTTGTTGACCAATGCACTTCCTTGCCGCAGTGCGCGCATACCCCGTGCCACTCCCGGGCAATTCCCCCACCGATCAGCAGGTAATCCACCCCGTCGATCTCTACCACGTAGCCAATCCGTTGATTACATTTTTGGCACAGCACCTCTTTCGACTCCACCGGGTTGACCATCTTCACCCCCATGTGATCACGACCCGTGCCTGGAGTGCTGCCTCGAGGGCCGTCAGCGCATGCGCCCGCAACCAGTCCGCCCCGCTCTTGTTTCCAGTCCGCAGGACGTACCCCGAAACCCCGTACCCGCTCAGTGCCAACGATTTGATCCATGTTTCATACTCCACCCGCTTGAATTGTTTTTCCAGGATAATAAGCGCTGCTTCCCATACTCGGAACGCTTCAGCCGGCAGTGGCTCTTCCTGCCCCGGGTCGGTCGTCTCTTCGATGGTCCGCGCTTCAGAACCGCCTGTGTCGATCCAATCTTCAGGCACCGGAGCGTTGTGCTCGATACGCCAGATAGCCAGGGGCAGATCCTTGTGTTTGGATGCTGCCCATTGTGTCCAATAGCGCACCATCCGCCCGGAGACATGCGGCATCGCACCAATCGCTTCTGCCCGCTTTTGCCAGATTCCAGCCCGAATGCACTCCTGCAAAACCTCGCTGACCCGGAATTTTTCCGACTCCGGATCGCTAGTAGTAGTAGTTAATTCTCTTTCAATACTGGTAGTTAAAGATTTACTACTACTAGGGACTCGGAATTTCTCCGACTCGGAATTTCTCCGACTCCCATCCTCAGGATCGACTGTTTGCGCGCAAACTTCTTCCTCCGCCGGCGTTTCCTCGCCAGGTTCATCAAGTTCAGGCATCAGCGGCAGCGCTCGCACCCCATTGGCGATCTGCCAGGAGTACCGCCCGTTCCTTGTGGTCCATCCGTGATCCGCCAGGTACAGCAGCGCTGAATTGACCGCCTTGTCACTGTACCCGCTTTCACGCTCCAGGTATTGAGCGCTCACCGGCTGTTTAGCCAGCACCAGCAGCATCAGCACCGAGAGCGGAGCCCCCTTCAACGTTTTGACCATCGTGGATGTAAATTCAAACTCAGTCATGATTTCCACACTCCGGATGTCCCATCATCAACCAGTAAAGAAATACTTATCTTTGTGTGATTTATTTCAAAAAGCGCGTTATTCATCGCCTCAAGAGCGTTTTCAGTAATCCATTCTGCACAAATACTATTCGGTGCGATTATGACAATATTTTGACCATCAAAATGTTTCACTTTTAAGGGCCGAAGATATTGATCAAATTCACTTCTTCGCCCTTGAAAGATAGTGACTTGCAGGGTCGTCAGCATTGCCCTCCACATCGAAATCGTTTGATGCCGGGACGCACCATTCTTCGATACAAATGTCGAGATGAAGTTTATTTTTGAAGTGGAATGGTGAGCAATTCCTGAGTGAATACTTTCAATTCTCTTTTCGAGTTCGTCAATGCGGAGGGAGATGCTTTCCAATTCGGCTTTGAGGATACTAATCTCAGCAAGAATCTTCGATTCTTCCTCATGCTGCGTTCTAGATTTTCCCATTTCACACCTCTGATGATTCGTATTTCAATTTACTAACCAGCTTTGATTTGTCATCAATCATCCCTTTTATTTATAGGGCTAAAGCATCAATTCATCCGTGACTCAACATCATCTTCATTATCTTTTCCCCTCCTGCTATGCGCAGCACTCCAAAATTCAATCAATCCGATAAAAACATTTATCATATTCAGCGAAGCAATTGAAATTGCCTTGATCGTGCTTGATTGACTATACGCAACCATTGATCACCTGCACCACCTCCCGATCTCCTTTTGAGTAATGTAGCTCGACCGCGACGCTCCGCTCTCCAGGTCGATGTAGGTCGCGTACCGTTTCAGGTCCTTGGTGATCAGCATCCGCGCCAGGAAATCTGCAGCCTCGGCCGCCATGCGCTGGTTGATGCTCAGTCCCTGGCTGTTCTGCATCGCCATTTCAGCGCAGGAAAGCCCGTTAACATCAGCCCGCAGATCTTCCAACGTCGTATTCTCCACCAGCTCCGGGTGCTGTTTCGCCGGAGAAGGCAGCCAGGTGCAATATCCTTCAAATTTGAAGATATTTTTCCTGGGCTCGCGTTCGCAAATCTCTCTGCCCAGCAGCACCTGACCGGCGTTCTTCTCATTTCCCGAGTCCAACCACCAGACTCTGTAATCGCCGGTGACATCCCTGATCTTCTTTCGCGCTGCCGAATTGTCGACGCAGCCGATGATCACACTCAGCTCATTGTGTGAAATGGACCCGAACCGCTCAGCTTCTGCCTGGATTTCCAGCCCCCAGGCGTGCCCAAATCTCGCTGCCAGGGTTTCGGCCTTGTTGCGCCCGATCTCCGCCTGGCAGAAATTTTGCCGATAGATATTCTTCTCTTCCACCCGGTCAGGGTCTACGAAGAAAATGCTCACATCCTTGTGCCAGCGGTCGATCAGCATCTTGCCAATCCTTGCCACTGCTGGCGCCAGCCAGCTCCCGGTCCCTCCGCAACCTACCAGGGTCAATCCAATCTGATTGGCATCCGGAAGCAGTAGCTTCAGTCCATTTGCATAATCGAGGTTAAATTTATCGGCCATCAACCACCTCCTGCACAATGGAGTCGATCTCTTCGCGTAAAGCGTTGCGATTCTCGATCATCCACCTTCCATCGTGGGCAGCAGCAATGCGTGTCCAGATCTGATTTCTCAAAACCTGCA
>JBDKSY010000113.1:0-3424 GCA_039680395.1 Anaerolineaceae bacterium
GAGGGAAAACTGGATGGTTTTGTGGTTTCACCAGACGAGCTCGGGGATGCATTGGATGCATACCCTGATCTCCAGGTAGCAGGAACACTTCGAGAAGAAGGTAATTCCGGATTTGTTTTGGGCACCAATCAGATTGGGCAGGACGTTTTTAGTCGCATCATCTGGGGAACACGGATCGCTCTGATCGTTGGTCTCAGTTCCGCAATGATCTCATTTCTGCTCGGAGTTCCCCTGGGACTATTCAGCGGATTTATTGGTGGCCCAATTGACCGTATACTCACTTTGCTCATGGATAGTTTGTACTCTTTCCCAGGATTGATCCTGGCTATCTCCATTGCAGCAGTTCTGGGACCAGGTATTGGAAACATTATTGTTTCGATCGCGGTATTGTATATTCCCACTTATTACAGGATCGTGCGCGGGCAAACCCTTCAGGTGAAGGAAGAACTTTATGTAGAAGCTGCGCGAAGCCTGGGAACAAGCTGGTTCACAATATTGGTGAAGTATATCTTCCCAAATGTAATCCCCTCTGTTGTCATTATCTTTTCCGTTAATGTAGGTGATGCAATTTTGACTGAGGCAGGATTGAGTTTTCTAGGATTTGGTTTACCACCAGATACACCCGACTGGGGTATTGATCTGGCTCGTGGGCAAGATTACGTGCGCCGAGCCTGGTGGTTGATCACCTTCCCTGGCTTGATGGTAACTTTGGTAACACTTTCATTCAGTATGCTAGGTGAAAGCCTTTCCGAAATCCTGAATCCTCGTCTTGCGGAGCAATAGTCTTATGAATGAAAAACAAGTATTGATGCAGGTAAAGGATCTTTCTGTGACATATGAAACCCGTCTCGGACCGGTCAGCGCGGTGGATGGTGTTTCTTTTGATATTTTCAAGGGTGAAATTCTCGGCCTGGTAGGCGAAAGCGGTTGTGGAAAAAGCACAATGGGAAAGGCCTTGATGCGTATGATCCAGCCACCTGGCTGGATAAGCAATGGTCAACTTATCTTTGAAGGCGAAGATATCATGACCTATGACGAGAATAAAATGCGCGATTTCCGTGGCCGGAAGATAAGTATGATCTTTCAAGACCCCATGACCTCTCTCAACCCTGTGCAACGGGTAGATCAACATATTGTAGAAGCGATCCAGGTGCATGAACCCAAGACCATTGTTGAAAATGCTTTGGCGCGTGCAAATATACTGATGGAAAGGTTGGGAATCCAAAAGCAGCGTATGACAAATTATCCTCACCAGCTTTCAGGAGGCATGCGTCAACGCGTGATGGTTGGACTGGGTTTGGTTCTCAACGCAAATCTGATCGTGGCGGATGAGGCAACTACATCTCTGGATGTGATCGTCGAAGCAAAGCTGGTGGATCAATTGAAAGAGATCCGTGATGAGTTTGGTGTGACATTATTGGTTATCACGCATAATATTGCCCTGGTTGCAGAATTATGCGATCGGGTGGCTGTGATGTATGCAGGTCATGTGGTCGAATTGGGTCCGATTGAAGAGATTTTTGATCATCCTCTTCATCCATATACGAAAGGATTGCTTTTATCGGTTCCCAATATCAAACTTGATGAGCGTGAAGAACTTTTCAAAATGGGAGGAGAACCACCAAACCTGACTCACCCTCCTCTTGGCTGCCGGTTCCACCCTCGCTGCCCAAAAGCAATATCCATTTGTGAAAAGGATGAACCAGAATTTCAAGAGATCATGCCTGGCCGTTTTGTAAAATGCTGGTTGGCCCGAGATCACCAGGAAGAAGCAACAGTAAATGAGGTGGTCAAATGAATGAGGCTGCAATGAAGGATCACAATGAATATCTGGTTGAAGTAAAAGATCTCAAAAAGTGGTTCCCCGTTCAGAAGAGTGTTATTGATCAGATTTTTGCAAAAGAACGGGAATTTGTTCGCGCAGTGGATGGTGTCAGTTTTAAGATCCGCAGAGGTGGTGTGTTAGGTCTGGCGGGTGAAAGTGGTAGTGGGAAGACCACCATTGGTCGGGTTACCATCGGGCTGGAAAAGAAAACTGAAGGCGAAGTACTTTTTGACGGTATCAATCTTTCTACTTTAAGTGAAGAAGAATTACGGAAAATGCGTCGCCGCATGCAGGTGATCTTTCAGGATCCACTGGCTTCACTTAATCCCCGCATGTCATTAGGTTCAGCGATAGTGCAAGGCCTGAAGATCCATTACCCAGAGTCTTCTGAATATCATCGAGATATGGTGCTGGAAATGATGGAAAAAGTGGGATTGACCCCCGCCAGATTCTATTTCAACAAATTTCCACAACAGATATCCGGGGGGCAGCGCCAGCGGGTGGTGATTGCCCGTGCATTGATCACCAAACCAGACCTGGTGCTGGCGGATGAGCCAATTGCAATGGCGGATGTCAGCGTTCGAGCTCTGCTGCTGGATCTGATGATCCAGTTAAAGAACGAGTTCAACTTGACGTACCTCTTCATCACTCACGATCTGGCAACTGCCAAATATATTTGCGATGATATTGCCATTCTTTATTTAGGCAAAATGGCAGAAATTGGCGATTTAAGGAAAGTGTATTCTTTGCCTCTGCACCCTTACACCCAGGCGTTACTGGCTGCAGTACCAGTGCCAGATCCTCATAAGCGTCGAACACAATCTATGCCAGCAGGTGAAATCCCAAATCCAATTCATCCACCTTCGGGATGTCGTTTCCATCCACGGTGTCCCTTTATGAAGGACATCTGCTCTATAGAAGAACCTCAACTGCGGGAGTTACTTCCCGGGCATCAGGTTGCCTGTCATTTTGCAGAAAACTTTATGAAATAAGAAAAATGATTCTGTCTATCAAAATGGACATCTAGAAGAAATGAGCTGACCAGATCAAACCTGGTCAGCTCATTTTTATAACTTTTTGCTTTATCTTTTACTCGATCTGATAAGGCACTTCTGTGATCACGATATTCTTGCGATGGAGCAATGCTTTCCGCAAGGTATCGGCTGTATGTGCATGTAGCAGCCCAGCCAGGGCAAATTCTGGAACGAATTGTGGTACCACAATGGTGATCAACTCATCTGGTTTACGTATTTCATCCAGACTATCAATGTAATTCAGTAACGGCTCAATGAACAGACGGTACGGTGAGTTTAGAATGACAAGTCGTGTACCATCTCCCCACATACCCCACTTCGTTTTTACCTTTTCTGTTTCGTTGTCATCAATCGAAATATGAACTGCAGTGATATCATCCGATAGAGTTTTCGCAAAAGATAAGGCGTTCAGTGATCCGCGATGCACTCCCGCAATTGGCATGATAACCCTGTTGCGGCTTATTCGTTTGGTTTGCGTTTGATTTTCTAATGAAAGCTGTTCAGCTACTTTTTTATAATGACGATGAATGAGCACGAATATGGAAACCATCACTGGGATAAGGAT
>JBDKSY010000114.1:0-8147 GCA_039680395.1 Anaerolineaceae bacterium
TATTGTTCTGCGATGAACCAGGTCATGGAGAAAATCTCTTCCAGGGTTTTCTGACCTTCAGGTACTACATAGGTTGAATCTGGGAAGAAGGTACCAAACTTTGCCCAGGGTTCACGCCCTTCAGGGCTGGTTACGTACTTGATCCACAATTTTGCAGCATTGGGATGGGGTGCCTGGTTGATGATACCAGTGTAGCTTTGACTTTGAATACCAACGGTTGGAGTAAGACCCCAGCATGGTTCAAATGCCAGATTGCCCTCTACTACATCAGCCATATTGGAATATGAGGTCAATGCCATGTAGCTTTCAGTCATACCAGGGGTAGCAAAAGCGGAATCAACTTCATCGCCACCGGGTTCGGGAACAGGGCCATTCTGGGCAAATCTCTTTAACCACAGCCATCCAGCATCGGGGGTGTCTTCATCAAGAACAGGTTCGGAGCCGTAGAGTGCAATGTAGGCTTCTTTCATTTCGTCAGCATGGTATGCCAGCGTGATCAGTTTGCTCAGGGTTGAAGCGTCATTCAATGGGTCTTCGATAAAGAATTTACCCTTCCATTCTGGGTTGGTAAGCTCCCAGATATTGGTAATTGGGCAGGTATCATTCAATTCTGAGTTATAGGCGAAAATGCTTGTTCCGAAACGGGTCATCAACAATGGCTGGGTATATTCTTCGGGTGTATATGCTGCGGTGCTATCGGGAACAAATCGCCAGACATAATTATTGGGAAGAACATTGCCAACAAGCTCTGCACCACCGCTGCTGAACCAGACATCACCGGTGAATGCACCAGCTTTTTGCTCTTCTACGGTTTTCAGGAGAACATCGTCGCCACCGAGGTCAAATGCCTCAACCTTGATCTCTGGATACAGTTCCATGAAACCTTCGGCTGCTTTTTCGATCTTTGACGTATTGGCGTATACCAGGACGCTTCCTTCTTCTTTTGCGGCTGCTTCAATTGCTGCCCAGTCTTGCTCACCTGTATCATAAGTACCAAGTTGATTGGCTTTTAACCATTCTTCCTGTGCGGTTAGAGGTGCATCAGTTGCTGCTGCGGGTGCTTCAGTTGCTTTCGTTCCGCAAGCAGACAATACCAGGGCCAACAAAATTACCAATGCTGCAATCCTATATAACCTTTTCATTTACTTCCTCCTTGTTTAAATATTTGATCAGGTAAATCTAGATGTAGAAAACCTTTTCGAATTATCAGGGTATACTTGCCTCCTTCGTTTGAGAAATAACGATAGAAATCCTTATCATGATCAAGCTGAGATTAATTTTCCAGTTTCTTTATCATACAAGTTGATAGTTTCTTCTTTGAAAGACAACCAGATTCTTTGATCCATCTGGATCTGGCTGACACCCATTTCCTTAACGGTTAATTCTATGTCGTCTTTTTGCGCAACAATGGTTGTATCAGCACCGGCAGGCAACACCGAATATGCTATGAATTCCACTGCATGGTCTGTTGGGGCTTTATTGACGATGATATCCTCTGGGTGTAAGCCCACAACAACATCACCAGTTTTGTCATAAGTTTTTACTGGTACAGTGAATTTTCCCAGATTAACCTGGTTTTTCCCGGAGACGCGACCAGGGAGAAGGTTAACCTTTGGATTGCCAATAAAATCTGCCACAAACAGGTTGGATGGGTAGTGATAGACCTTATCTGGGGTATCCATCTGCTGGATCACGCCTTCTTTCATGACGGCAATATTGGTTGACATGGTCATTGCTTCGACCTGGTCATGTGTTACGTAAACCGTAGTCGCTTCGGAAATATGATGCAGGCGCTTGATCTCGGTGCGCATGTCCATTCTCAGGCGGGCATCCAGGTTGGATAACGGCTCATCCATCAGGAAAACTTTGGGGTGGTATGCCAACATACGCGCCAGAGCAATACGCTGCTGTTGCCCACCGCTCATCTCACGGGGGTAACGATCTTCATAGCCATCCATTTTCACTTCTGCAAGTACTTCTTTGACACGTTGAGTCATTTCTGCTTTGCTCATCTTTTGGATTTCGAGAGCAAAGGTGATATTTTTAAACACTGTCATATGTGGCCAAAGCGCATAGTTCTGAAAAACCAGACCAAGATCGCGTTGACCTGAAGGTAGAGAAATTCCTTTAGCCCGCGAGTAGATCAGTTTTTCTCCAATGAATATTTCACCATCGTCTGGATCTTCCAAACCAGAGATACAACGTAAGAGAGTGGTCTTTCCACAACCTGAGGGTCCCAACAGGGTGAGAAATGTCCCCGGTTCAATGGTCAAACTAACATTATTTACAGCTTTAATATCGCCAAATTTCTTTGTGAGATTTTTAATAATAATTGGGGTTCCCATTTTTAACCTCCCAGCCCTTTTTTCAGACTGCCACCGCGGAAGCGGCTGATGATGAAGTTTCCGATCAATACCAGAGTGATGAGTATGATGATGACGGCATTGGCTTGCTGCTCACTGCCGTTTTCAAGATACCGCATGGTCATACTGGCAAGTACTGCAGTAGACGGAGTGACTAATACGATGATGAGAGATAACTCTCGCATCGTCGTAATGAATGTTAACAAGAATCCAGAGACAAAACCAGTACTGGTCAGAGGGAAGATGATGCGTTTGAAACGCCTCCAGGGCGAAGCACCTGCAATGGCAGCAGCTTCCTCCAATTCTTTTCCTACTTGAAGCATGGAAGAAACACCAGTACGTGCTGAATAGGGAATGTGTTTTGCCACTGATACCACCACAAGAAGAGCAAATGTGCCATACAGAGCAGGAATTGGACCTACTGGTTTGGTAAACATGGAGATGTACACTGCTCCAAAGGCGATGCCTGGAATGACATAAGGAATGAACGATATTTGCTCTATCAGCTTCGAAAGCCTGGTACCTCTACCTTTGACGATGGCATATCCGAGGATCACACCAAACAGCGCAGTGAACAATGCGGTTAATATAGATAACCTGATGGAGTTCCAGGCTCCCATCCAGATTTTATGATTCAGCAATACTCCTGGTTCACCACTATTGATCTTGATATCCCCTTTTCCAATCCAGTGCGCCAATGTAAAATTGCTCAGACTATAATCTCCTGTTCGAAGCATCAGAGTACTGTAGATCAGGAGGGCAAGAGGTAAAACTGCAATAATGAATTCGAATACGACAACAATGGAAGTAAAGAAGAATTTCCAGTTGCGCAGCTTCATCTTTTGCGCCATGAAACCTCGTCCACCGATGGTCTCATAGCTCTTCCTGGTTCCTACCAGCTTCTGGTTGAGCATCACCGTAACCATGGAAAATAAAATCAAAACGATCGCCAGAACAAAGCCATCTCCATAATTACCGATGCCAGTATTAGAGCGCAGCATAGTAGAAAGAGTGTAGTATTGAACTGGAACACCCAGTACATTTGGTCCACCAAATGTACCCATGGTTTTGGAGAAAGTCATGATAAATCCCGAAGCCAATGCAGGGGCAACCAGAGGAAAAGTGATTTTCCGAAGGATATGCCAGCGTCCTGCACCTGCCAGCTCTCCAGCTTCTTCCAATGAAGAATCGATAGAAAGCAATGCCGCAGAGACGAACAGGAAGAAGAAAGTATAGTAATGCAGCCCGCTACTCATGATGATTGGAAATGGGCCGTATGCCAGCCAATCCGGAGTAGCGGCGCCAGTAATAAACTCCAGAAAACCTGGCGTACCTCCTGACTTCTGGTTTTTGAACAACACTGTCCAGGCCATTGCAATTGTCCAGGAGGGCATGATGTATGGGATGGTTGCCAAAAAATTGATGATCTCTTTCCCTGGCACATCAGTTCTTACAACCATCCAGGCCATGAATCCACCGATCACCAGGGCCACAAGTGTGGCTCCCATCGAAATGGTTAGCGAATGCAATAATGGCTCATAGGTCATGATCTTGGCGATTTTGCTCGTCAACATCCTTAACCAGTGATACCAGGTTATCTCGCCTACCTGCGCGTCTTTAAGTACTCGTAGATCACTTTCTTGAACAGTGATGGTGGTCACCAGCATGCGATACAGCGGGATGATCACCATGTAGATCATGACTAGCAGCATGATCAAAGACAGGATCACATGGGGGCTGGTCAACCACCTCACAAATCTGCGCAGACGGGCAAGCCAGACTTGTGAATTTTGCTGCGACGTATCTGAAATTACTGCCATTCGTTTTCTCCTCTTCTACAACAATTCAAAGAAAGTATTCAGATATTGATTGGAAGAAAATTTCACACGAATTTGAAACCACAGAACCATCATCAAGTAGATGAAAATTCGGTGACTAATCTACATCAGCATTTAATATATTCATTTGATCGCGCAATAGATCCAATCTGTCTAGAATAGGCATGATCTTTTCTTGATCTTCACCGGCAACAGATAAAAGGAGTGCGTTAATGACTGTCATGGGTACAACGAGTGAATGGAATTCGCCAATGGGTCCTCTGCGGGCAGAAAGAACCACATTCACTCTATCTCCAAAGATGGCATCTAAAGTATCGGTAAGCATGATCGTGCTGCACCCGATGCGATTGCAATAATCCAAAAGAAGTTTTAAAGCAGGGTTCTGATCGAAGAAGCAAATAATGAATACCAGGTCAGATGGTTCCAGCAGCAGAATCGATTCAAGCAATTCTCGTCCTGAATTTTTTAATGGGATGACATTCTTGCCAAACCTGCGTAAACGAATTTCCATCAGGTCCACCAGAGAAATGGAAGGTCCTAACCCAAAAACAAAAATTCGTTGATGCTCACGCATCAGTTCAACTGCTTGCTTGATTGCTGCACGGTCAATCGATTCCATAGCCTGGGTCAGGTAATCAACTTCCGTTACGGTCAGGCGTTCGAACATATCCCCGCCTTCCCGCAGGTCATCCAACCTTCCGCGCAACCTTGCCGAGTGGCTTACCCGCCTGCGGAAATTCTCCTGTAAAACTGTACGCATTGCAGGGTAGCTATCGAAACCAAGTGTGCGGGCAAAACGAACCAGTGTTGCTTCGCTTAAATTTAGTCTCCTGGCGATTTCACCAGCAGGAAGAAATGCTGATTCTTCCTGATTTTTCCGCAGAAAATTGGCGATACGTTTTTCACTTTTCGTAAGGGAGTTGTACTGTTCACTGATCAATTGGCTGAAATCGAAGTTTTTCAATAATGTGTTATCATTCATGTCTCACCTGATCCCTGCCTAATTTGAAAAACCAACAATATCATAAAAAATGAATGTAAACTTTCATTTGAAAAAGTATACAGCAAAAGAAAAACTAATGCAAGAATTGTTACATTCGTTATAAAATTCCTTGCTGTGCTCTGTTCATTCCATTTTCTCTACTATTCTGGCAATTTCTGGTGTTACCCAGATGGCTGCATGGGTTGTATCTACCAGCACATCACAAATTTCCATTTGTGGAATGTAGGCTTGCTCTGCCATCAGGTATTGCTCTCGGAAATATCGGTTCAAGAAGTACATTAATTCATACTTCTTTCGATAATCCATATCACGTTTCCATTTACGTTTCAACCGGATATCATCTGCTGTCAGGTACAACACTTTAATATTGATCAGCGGAGCAATTTCTGTCAGCAAGAAGGGAAAGTTCCCCTCCATGAAGATGATGTCTGCTGGCTCAATTTCTACCGGAATGCAGCCTTCTTTTAGCTTTCCATCAAGTGTATGGCTGGAGGTAGCCTGAATAAAATTGTAGCGAGGAGTGGTGATCTTCTTCCCCTGGCAGATATCTTTCAGACATTGCTGCAGCAACTCGTAATGCAGTGCTTCTTTCCCGAGGGAGTCAATCCCTTTTGCTTCACGATAATCTCTGTCGGTGAAGAAATTATCCATCTCGATCGAAGTGATCTCTTTCCCCGCCTGGGTGAAGGCTTCGCATAACCTTGCGGTGATTTCGGTCTTTCCAGCAGCGGTTTGCCCTGCAATCGCGATCATGCTGGAGCCACCTCTCCTGTCAGTGAGCTTTTGTATCAGATCTAAAAAGCATTCATCCACTTCTGCATTGGCGGTCTTGAACGCTTTATAACTGATACCTTGCTGATGTTCGAGATTTTTCTGCTTTTCATCGAACTGGCGGAAGGGTTTTCCACCCAGGTGAACCCGGCTTTTATCCGTAAAGTATTCTGTGCGATGGATAAAATAGAACCCCCGAACATCAAAGGTAAAATGCCGGGTAACCCATTCTGAAGTGTATTGTTCTGTAACCAGCCCCGTAAACAGCATTTGCAACAGCCGGAGAATTTTCTCGTCCATTACCATCCGGTTGCCCTGATATGGTCTTAACTGGATGGAAGTATAAAACTGGCTGTCATTGACCATTGCTTCGATATATTTTTCTGGTTCAATGACGACAGATTCCCAGCCTTCTTTCGGGGTGACATTATCAAGGCAATATTGGAATTCATACCATTCCAGGTCTGCGATACCCGGTTGGATCTGTTTCATCTTTTCGAATAAAACTTTTGAGAATGTTTGAGGGTCAGTGAGGAGATAGTTTGTCATAAGGTTCCTGATGTAGGTTTGTGATTATGCACCATATTTGGCAACTCTGCCCGCATTTGCCAGAGCAAGCGGCATCACATGTTTGGCAGGTATAACGCCCAGGCTGCCGTGAGAACAGGCATGTTCACCAAATGTTGCGATTCCATCTGCGCGTACATATTTTGAATACAGCAGCAGAGGTACTGGATGCCAGCTATGGGATTTCAACACGGCAGGAGACGAGTGGTCTCCGCCGATAACGACAACGTCAGGTTGCAATTGCATCAAGCGGGGCAAGAGCGCATCGAACTCTTCGATCGCCTTTACCTTACCATCAAAATCACCGTTCTCGCCACAGGTATCGGTTTTTTTAAAGTGAAGGTAGAAGAAGTCATACTCTTGCCAGGACTTTTCCAGCGTGGAAAATTCATCTGCCAGAGTGATGCCATCCACTGGTAAAACATCCATGCCAACCAGCCTGGCAACGCCGCGATACATGCCATTGACCGCGATTGCTGCGGGATGTAGTTTGAATATTTCAGAGTAGGAAGTAACTTTGGGGAATCTGGCAAAACCGCGCAACATGACCATATTGGCAGGGCTTTGGTCTTTGAGCAAAATTCGAGCTTTTTCTATGAATTCGTTTGCAACGCGGGCTGCTTTTTGCGCGTCAGGCGTAAGAGCTTTTACAGACATGGGCGCCACACCGGTCTTTAATGGGTCGGATTCCGATAGCTCATCCCCCAGACCTGGAGCGCGCATGATAAAGGCAAAGCGATGTTCTTTGACTGGCTCGATAAATAGTTCCACACCATCTATCCTGATCATTCTCAACAATTCAGCCAGTTTTCGGCTTTCTTCGGTTGGGAGCCTGCCGGCACGGCGATCAGTTAATATACCCGAGGTATCTATCGTGCAGAAATTTCCTCTGGCAGCGACATCGTCTGGGTTTAATTCGAAATCAACCCCTAACGCTTCCAATGCACCACGACCAATTTCATATTGTATGGGGTCGTAGCCAAAAATTGCCAGGTGCCCCGGACCGCTCCCTGAAGTAATTCCAGGACCAACTGGGATGGTCAGCCCGAGCGCTGAATGAACTGCAAGGGCATCCAAATGGGGTGTATTGGCTGTTTCCAGCTCGGTTTTTCCACCGGGCTCAACGGGCAATCCTCCCAGCCCATCCAGGATGAGCATGGCAATTTTTGTTTCAGCAGGGATGGTCAATTTTCGAAAAAAAGAGTCAAACATAGTTGACCTTCATAACCTTCACTTTGAAGGACTATTCGGTATATTTCAGAGTGGACGCCATTTCTGGTGTCAACCACAGAGTTGCAGCTGTTGTATCTACCACCATGTCACAGATCTCCATCATTGGCAGGTAGACTTCACGGGCGCGCAGGAATTGCGTGCGGAAATACCGGTTGCAGAGGTACACAGGATCATATTTCCTGCGGTAGTCAATATCTCGTCGCCATTTCCGTTTCAGCCGAATGGGATCATCGGTAAGGTAGACGATTTTGAGACCGATCAAGGGTGCAATTTCTGGGATATAGAAGGGGAAATTCCCTTCCAGCAGAATGATATCGGCTGGCTCCACGCGGAGAAGGCTTTGCCCGGGGCGCAAATTCCCATCCAGATCAT
>JBDKSY010000115.1:0-5034 GCA_039680395.1 Anaerolineaceae bacterium
GATCGCAGATCAGGCATTCTCAACATCCCCTGGGTGCCAACGGCTGCGTTCACGTAAACGGATGAATATCTCGATCAAAATCAAGCCAATGGCAATTGCAATGCTGAGAAAACTGGTTAATACCCTCCCTAATTGTAGCCAAGACAGTACACAGGCATAAATTCCAAACCAGGATGACTGACGGAGAATACCGGGCGTCTCAATGGGTGGTGTAGATGGAAATCGAATATTCAGGAATGACACTACTGGTAATGCAATTCCGCTGATCGCAAGAAAGAGAAAGAAGAAGAAAAGCCATCTCGGCCCCAAAGTGGGTGTGGTAAGTTGAATGAGCATTATCAACCCAGCCCAACCGATTATGGCCAGGAAGATTCCTGTAAATAACACTCTCTTAAAAGAAGGCACAATTTCCTCCAGTAATTTACTGAAATAATATACCATAAGTCTGTATCCTTTGCGTTTAATTTGTCTTTCGATATCCAATTGTGATAAAATTACTCTAAATCAACTCATCAAGAGAGGTGGAGGGACCGGCCCTTAGAAACCTCGGCAACCGCTTAAGCAGGTGCCAATTCCGGCAGGAAGTTTTTTTCCTGGAAGATGAGGGTCGCAAAGCTTCCCTCTCTTATCAGAGGGATTATTTTTTTATATTTATAGAGTTCATTCAGGAGGACATGTGATTAAAGAATTGACAAACCAAAAATATATTGACCTCCTTTCCACGAAAGTGGTGGTTTTTGATGGTGCAATGGGTACCAGCCTGCAAAAGATGAACCTGACACCTGTTCATTTTGGTGGAGAAAAGACGAATGGTTGTAATGATTACCTGGTCATTACTTACCCTCATGCAGTCGAGAAAGTTCATCGTTCTTACCTCGAAGCAGGCGCGGATGTGATCGAAACATGTACTTTCCGTTCAAACCGCATCACTCTCGGGGAATATGGTCTCTCCGATCAGGTGTTAACCATCAATCGCGAAGCAGCACGTCTGGCAAAGAAGGTTGCAGATAGCTACAGTACAGAAACATCTCAGCGTCTGGTAGCTGGTTCTATGGGGCCATCCGGCAAACTCCCCTCGATGAATGATCCTGAATTATCGAATATTTCCTTTACTGAACTGTCGGATGTATTTCGTGAACAGGCACAGGGATTGCTGGAAGGGGATGTTGACCTCCTTCTCATCGAAACATCACAGGACATTCTGGAAGTAAAAGCTGCAATTCGCGGCATTTTCGACGCCTTCCAACAAACAGGAATTTCCGTTCCCATTCAAGCACAGGTCACTCTGGATACCACGGGGCGCATGTTGCTGGGAACCGATGCACCGGCGGTTTTATCCATCCTCGAAGGGATGGGAATTAATGTTATTGGGTTGAACTGCTCCACTGGTCCTGAACAAATGCGGGAACCAATAAAATATCTGGGAGCAAATGCGACCATCCCCGTTTCTTGTATCCCAAATGCAGGGCTTCCAATGAATGTAGATGGGCAGGCGGTTTATCCTATGTTGCCTGTGCCTTTTGCCAATGAACTGATCGAATTTGTAAAAGAATTCAAGATCAATGTGGTCGGCGGATGTTGTGGCACAACTCCAGAACATATTCAGTTGTTGGTCGAAGGTTTACAAAATGTTGTTCCGGCTTCTCGTCCTCAATCTTTTATTCCCAAATTGGCTTCCTCCATTCAAGCAGTGCCTATGCAACAAGAACCAAGACCCTTCTTGATAGGAGAACGTCTGAATACCCAGGGAAGTGCAAAATTTAAAAAGTTGATGCTGGCAAATGACTTCGAAAGCGCAATTGATCTTGCCTGCCAACAATTGGATAGCGGTGCCCATGGATTGGACCTTTGTGTGGCTCTCACAGAGCGCACAGATGAACCCGAGATGATGCGAACGCTGATCAAGACGCTCGCACCAACCGTTCAGGCTCCTTTTGTTATAGATACCACAGAACCAGATGTATTAGAAGTTGCTCTGCAATCAGCCCCTGGCAGGTGTTTGATCAATTCCACCAATCTTGAAGGTGGACGTAAAAAGCTTGATCGTGTGTTCACGCTTGCCAGGAAATACAATGCAGCAGTCATTGTCTTGACCATAGACGAAAAAGGCATGGCCAAGACCACTGTCAAAAAACTGGAAATCGCAAAAAGAATTTACGACATTGCAATCAATGAATATGGGTTCCATCCTGGGGATCTTGTTTTTGACGATTTGACTTTCACTATGGCTACGGGTGATCCTGAATATGCAGATGCTGCGATCCAGACTATGGATGGCATCCGCAGTATCAAGAAAGAATTGCCCGGAGTTCTGACATCATTAGGTGTCAGCAATGTATCGTTCGGCTTATCGCAACCTGCTAGAGCTGTTTTGAACAGTGTGATGCTGTATCATTGTGTGCTGGCAGGTCTGGATATGGCGATCATTAACCCGGCTCATGTCAAACCATATGCAGAAATTGATCCTGAAGAGCGCACTCTGGCTGAGAATCTCCTTTTCAATCGCTCTTCTGATGCTCTACAACTATTAATTCAACATTTCGAACAGAGTGGATCACAAGTTCAAGCCAAAATGACCAATCAGCAGCAAGAATTAGCTGCCCTCGATCCTGCCGCAAGATTGCATTACTGCATCCTGCACCGGTTGAAAGAGCCAGTGGAAGCTGCTATTGATGAAATCATTCATGGCAGTTCGCAATCGAGTAAACATGAAATAGCGATTGGTATTCTTAACAATACTTTGCTTCCCGCAATGAAAGAAGTCGGTGATAAGTTCGGTAGCGGTGAACTCATTCTACCTTTTGTGCTGCAATCAGCAGAGGTGATGAAGAAATCTGTCAATCATCTCGAAAAATATCTCGAAAAAGCGGAAGGCGTAAACAAGGGTACGATCGTTCTGGCAACAGTATATGGTGATGTTCATGATATTGGAAAAAACCTGGTGAAGACCATCCTCAGTAACAATGGTTATCAAGTGATTGATCTTGGCAAACAGGTTCCAGCCGAGACGATTATCTCCAGCGCAATTGAATATATGGCGGATGCCATTGGATTGAGCGCCCTCCTGGTTTCAACCAGCAAGCAGATGCCTTTGATCGTCAATGAACTTCACAGGCGAAATCTGAATTACCCGGTGCTCATAGGCGGAGCTGCGATTAATCCGCGCTTTGGTAGAAGGATCCTTCAGACAGAAGATGGAGAATGGTACGAACCGGGAGTTTTTTATTGCAAAGATGCCTTTGAAGGTCTTCAGGTCATGGATGGCTTAACCACTGAGACGAAACGTGAAGCTCTCTACGAAAAAATGCATCGCGAAGCTGCTTTGGAATTGGAGAAGAAGTCTGGATCTGCTGAAACCGCAATTCCAGTGATCATCCGGTCAAAAATTTCACCGGCCAGCCACATCCCTACACCTCCGCATTGGGGACCCAGGTTGGTGAGATCCATGCCACTCGATGCTATCTTCCAACACCTTGCAATAAATGAGTTATTCCGGCTTTCATGGGGTGCAAAGAATACCCACGGTGAAGCCTGGGATAAATTGAAGCGGGAGTATGAAGAACGCCTGGATGACATGCGCCGCAAGGCATTAAGCGATCCCTGGCTGTTTCCACAGGGAATGTATGGTTATTGGCCTGCCCAATCCACTGATTCAGAGCTCATCGTTTATGAACCAGCCAGCTATCTTGCAAATTCGCCTGTCGAAATCGTTCGTTTCACATTCCCCCATCAGGCAGAAGAAGAGCATCTAAGCCTTGCCGATTATTTTTCCCGCGTTGATTCGGGGATCATGGATATAGTTGCTTTACAAATCGTAACCGTTGGTCATGCAGCCACCGAAAGATTTGACCAGTTGCAGGCTGAAAACAATTACAGTGAAGCATATTACACCCACGGGCTGGCTGTTCAAATGGCAGAAGCAACTGCAGAGCACTTGCACCTGCATATTCGCCGCGAATTGAACCTGCAGCCCGATCAGGGGAAAAGATACTCCTGGGGTTACCCGGCTATCCCAGAGCTTGCTGACCATCAAAAGGTATTTGATTTGCTTCCCGTTCAAACCGAGTTAGGGATGAAACTTTCAGAAGCATATCAATTGATCCCGGAACAATCCACTGCAGCCATCATCATTCATCACCCTGCAGCAAAATATTTCAACATTGGTGAAAGCCGGATCAACCAGTTGATGAAAAAATAAACAGGAATGTTCTCTATGAAACCATATCGTTTTAATCAATTACTAGAAGGTGTACGTCCCATCCTGTCAGATGGCGCGATGGGAACAATGCTCAACCAGCGAAACATCAGTTTTGAAGAATGTTTTGATAATCTTAATATCGAAAAACCCGCTATGGTGGCTGAAGTCCATCGTGAATACATCGAAGCGGGTTCTCAGATCATCCAGACCAATACTTACGGGGCAAACCGGTACAAGCTGGCACGGTTTGGTCTGGAAGATAAAGTAGCTGATATCAATCGCGCCGGGGTCGAACTGGCACGCCGTGTGATCCTGGCATCCTTTTCTGATGTTTTGGTAGCTGGTGACGTTGGTCCATTGGGTGTTCGTCTTGCTCCTTTTGGCAGAGTATTACCAGAACAAGCTTTTGAAGTTTTTAAAGAACAAATTGCAGCCCTTCTAGAAGCAGGAGTTGATCTCCTCATCATCGAAACCATCACTGATTTATATGAAATTCGGGAAGCTATCCACGCCTGTCGCACATTGAACACGGATATTCCCATAATTGCCTCCATGACGTACACCCGTGATGACCGTACATTGCTTGGAGATTCTCCAGCTAAAGTTGCTCGCAAGCTAAAAGAAGATGGTGCAGACATTCTGGGAGTGAATTGCTCTGGTGGCCCTTCACAAATCTTACGTGTGTTAAAACAGATGCATCAGGCAGTTCCAGATGGCAAGTTTTCAGCCATGCCAAATGCTGGTTGGCCTGAGCACATGAGCGGACGCATCATGTATCCAGCATCCCCTGATTATTTTAGTGATTATGCCCTGGCTTTTTGGGAAGCAGGTGCAAA
>JBDKSY010000116.1:0-15051 GCA_039680395.1 Anaerolineaceae bacterium
GAGTGGGCGGGCAAGTTTGATTGGAAATGGCAGGCTGTTCCAATAGAGAAATCGAAGCTGCCCGAACTTGTACCACCTGGGCAGAAAATTGGTGAGGTCAGCCACGAGGCGTCGGTGGAAACCGGGATACCTGAAGGACTGCCCGTCATTGCAGCCGCGGCAGATAAAGCCTGTGAGGTTATTGGGGCTGGCTGCCTGGAACCAAATGTTGCCTGCTTGAGCTTTGGAACCACTGCGACGATCAATACCACACATAAAAAATATGTCGAGGTCATCCCTCTCATTCCTCCTTATCCGTCTGCCGTACCAGATGCGTATAGTATGGAAATCCAGATCTTTCGTGGCTATTGGATGGTAAGCTGGTTCAAGCGTGAATTTGGGTTGAGTGAAGAACGGCTTGCACAGCAGCGCGGCGTTGAGACAGAAGAATTGTTCGATGACCTGGTAAATTCAGCTCCCGCCGGATCCATGGGATTGATCCTGCAGCCTTACTGGTCACCCGGGCTAAAAGAACCTGGACCAGAAGCGAAAGGGGGGATCATCGGTTTTGGTGATATTCATACCCGGGCGCATTTCTATCGCTCCATTATTGAGGGGTTGGCTTATGCCCTGCGAGAGGGGGCGGAAAAGACATCAAAACGGAGCGGCATTCCCATCACTGAGATTCGTATAGCAGGTGGCGGCAGCCAGAGTAATGCTGCGATGCAGATCACGGCTGATATCTTTGGGCTACCAGTATCTCGTCCTCATGTATACGAAGCGTCAGGATTGGGTGCTGCCATAGATGCAGCAGTAGGATTAGGATTACACCCTGATTTTGAAACTGCAGTAAAGGAAATGACCCATCAGGGTGAAACCTTTGAACCGAACAAGGAATTCCATGAGTATTATGACGCCCTGTATAACCGGGTATATAAAAAGATGTATAAACAGCTCAAGCCGTTATATAAAGAAATCCAGGATATAACCGGATACCCACCCAAATAATATCATCTGTGCGATACCATTTCGCAGAATAGACCTTCTTCTTGTGGCTCGATCACAAAATCAGCCGCCTTGCGTACTTTTTCTTCAGCATGGGGTAGAGTGAAGGACCGGGTTGCCACAGAAAAAAGTGACAGGTCATTTTCTCCATCTCCAGCAACAAGGATTTCGATTGTTTCAGGGATCTGAAGTTCTTTTAAAAGTTCGAGTAATGAATTGCCTTTATTGACTCCTTGCGGAGTAACTTCAACGATGTTGGCTTGACTGTAAGCACGTTCAACGGGAAGGGGAGTCACGGCATCATAAAAAGGCTGTAGTATATTGGGATTTGTGCTCAATGCCATGATCTTTGTCATTTGAATTGCCGGATCGTTACGATCGAAAATGCCTTCCCGGAATTTATACCGCTGAGATGATTCTTCGCTGAATGCATTGGGATGCAGAACAAAATGGTAAGTATCTGTCACCATAAAGAAGGGGATATGGGGGAATTGCTCAACGACATCCACCAACTTTTGCTGTATTTCGGGTTCGAAAGTCTTTACGCGAAATAATTTCTCATCTGGCAGGAAGGTAATTGCTCCATTCTGCAATACCAGAGGAAAATGAATGGGACGATCAGTAAACAACCCATGTTTATGAAAAATTTCTTTTACTGATGGAATAGATCTTCCTGAAGCAGGAATGAAAAGAGTTCCATCGTTCTGTGATAATACCTCAAGATCACCAGACCGGATGCGTTCTCCCTTTGCTAAAAGAGTGCCATCCAGGTCAAAACAAATAATACGTTTAGTAGTTCTCATAATTGTTCGATTATACCCGTAAAAAAGATAACCGGGCTGTCTTCTCAGGCAGCCCGGATGCATGCGTTTCTTTCCCTGGCAGGGAGGACTGCCAGGATTTCTTTACCTATTAAGAGGAACCGATTTTCATGACCCTCCTTCTCTCCAGCTTTCTGCGAGAAGGAATACAACAGGCAATATTATTAGTTATTGAAAGCTCTATTGCCTGTCACTGTCTGATTGAATATCAATGCGCCGTCGTTCTCCACGATTTCGCAAGAAGGCGGGAACTTCAAGGTCTTCAGTACGGATCATCTTGGGTGTGAATTCCACCGGAACTTGCTGTGGGGTGGTCTTTTCTACTTTATCAACGATTGGCTGAGGACGATGAATGGACGGTAGATCAAATTCAGAGTTGCTGCGCGTTGTGCGGGTTGGGGTTGGCATGCGAACACCAGTGCGATCAAACCCGGTTGCAATCACAGTCACTCGAATTTCGTCACCCATTGTTTCATCAATGACAGCACCGAAAATCAGGTTGACATCTGGATGTGCAGTCTCACGGATAATGGCTGCGGCCTGATTCACATCGAACAGGGTCAGGTTGTTGCCACCGGTGATGTTCAGCAGGATGCCGCGAGCGCCATCAATGGTAATATCGAGCAATTTGCTGGTAATGGCAGATTCTGCAGCAATACGAGCGCGATCTTCACCCGAAGCACGGCCAACGGCCATGAGCGCAGCTCCGCCTTCTGCCATGATCGTACGTACATCAGCGAAGTCCAGGTTGACCAAACCGCTGGTGGAGATCAGTTCGGAGATACCTTGAACACCCTGTCGCAGTACATCATCAGCAACTTTGAAGGCATCTTGCAGGCTGGCACGTTTGTCAACAATTTGCAGCAAGCGGTCATTGGGGATGACGATCAAGGTATCGGCTTTTTCTTTTAATTTCTCGATACCAGCTTCTGCAGATTGCATTCTCTTGGCACCCTCAAAAGTGAATGGCTTGGTAACCACGCCAATTGTCAGAGCGCCAATTTCCTTGGCAATTTGTGCCACAATGGGTGCGCCACCGGTACCGGTTCCGCCACCGAGACCAGCGGTGACAAAAACCATATCTGCGCCACGCAATGCTTCGTATAGTTCATCGGCTGATTCCTCAGCGGCTTTGCGGCCAACCTCTGGATTTCCACCCGCACCTTTGCCCTGGGTGGTTTTATCGCCGATCCGGATACGAGTTTCTGCCTGATAGTGCTGCAATACCTGTCCATCGGTATTGATGGCGATGAATTCCGCTCCCTTCATGCCATCGGTGATCATCCGATCAACAGCGTTGCATCCACCACCGCCCACACCAACGACCTTGATGCGAGCAAACTGTTCAAACTGTGGTTGATTGTATTTTTCCATGGTTCCTCCTCTGTCTTTTTATAAACGATATCTATTAATACAATGAACAGACCTTTTCGGTCGAATATCCAAGTTTATGGCAACAATGAACGCAAGAATCGTTTTATCGAATCCCATTTAATTCCTCCCGATGAATGATCTCTTGGCGATCTTCCTCCACCTCGTGGAGCAGGGGTGATGTTGTCATTCATAATTAATGCCCAATACAATAAACCGACACTGGTGGAATATGCAGGAGAATGCAATTGATCCACCAAACCAACAAGATTTTCGGGTTTAACGATCTGCACTGGCAGTCCCAATACCTGTGTTGCCAGGCTGCGTATACCAGGAAGGTTGCAAACACCGCCAGTAAGTACCACACCTGCGGGAAGCAATCCGTCATACCCTGAACGTTTAATTTCTGCCAAAACAAGTTCAAAAATTTCAGCCACACGGGCTTCAATGATCATCGCAAGGTCTTTTCGGCTGACCTGAACAGGTTTTTCTTCACCAAATGACCGGACGCTGAATGTTTCGGATGCATCCACATCATTTTCTACGGCATATCCATATTGCTTCTTGACATCTTCTGCCACGGTGATCGGAAGGTGCAGACCTTGCGCAATATCTGAAGTAACATGGTTACCGCCTACGGGAATAACAGCGGTGTGCCAGATATCACCTTCAATATAGATGGCCATATCTGTAGTACCGCCACCAATATCCACTACCACAGCACCCATTTGCCGTTCTGTTTCGTTCAGAACTACCTCGGCGCTTGCCAACGGGTTCAACACGAATTGAACCACTCTGACCCCTGCAGCTTCGACGCATTGGCGCAAGTTTTCAACAGTGGCAGCCGCAGCAGTGATGATATGTGCTTCGACTTCCAACCGGTATCCATGCATGCCAATGGGAGAGCGAATACCTCCCTCGCCATCAACCGTGAACCCACGCTGAATGACATGGATGATCTCTCGAGCGTGAGGAATGGCTACAGCCTGGGCAGCATCCAGAGCGCGATCAATGTCATCCTGTGTGATCGCCCTCCCTGATATCCCAACCACTCCGCGTGAATTTACCGAGGAAACATTTGCCCCTGCCAAACTGACTAATGCAGAAGTGATTTCAAGACCTGATGATCGTTCTGCTTTCTCTACAGATTTCGCGATTGCCAGAGAGGCAGCCTGCAAGTCAACAATTGTTCCACGGCGCAGTCCCTGAGAGGGTTCAATACCCACGCCTAGAATGCGTAAATTATGTTCGCCCTCTACTCGAGCAATCAACGTACAGATTTTTGTAGTACCTATATCAATTCCCACAACAATTGGTTCGTCCATAATCATTGCTCCAGGCGGTAGTAAGGCGCATCAATGAATTCCAGATTGATCATGGTGGGTTGTGCGCCTTCAGCAATCAACTTATCAACCAGTGTGTTATACACTTTAATTTTTGCATCCAGGTTATCCAGAGTAGAACCGATATAAATCTTCCAGCCACGTGGATCACCCCAACCAAGTCCATTGCTTTCACTATAAATAATTGCAGCACCTGTACCCAATTGCTCGCTCAGTTTTTGCGCAGCCAGGATAAATTCAGGTTTCACCTGATCAGGTGTTATTGTTTCATTGCTTTCTGCCTTGATGTCTTCAGCAGCTGCTGTGTTCAGAACCATTGGTGGATTGCCATCAGAGGTAATGGTCAAAGGAACGATCTGGTCACCACGGGGTGGGAAGATCACTCCTTCTGCATCAATCCACTGTACCGTATCATTTTGCTCCCAGGATATTACCGGCGTCCGCTCACTGGCGCTAATGATGAGGTTTGCAGGGAAATTTACATGAACCGAAATGTTCGCCAATTCAGGAAATGCAACCTGTAATGAGGATTGGATTTCATCAGGGTTGATGGCAAAAACTGGTTCAGCATTGACCAACAGAATTGATTCGAGGTCTGCTGCTGTGATGCGTTCAAACCCTATCAGTACTGGTTGCTTTACCCTGAATTGTTCCATGTTGGTGAGAAGGATAAGTAGACATGCGAACATGGCAGTCAATACTGCAGAAGCCAGTCGCCATCCTGGTTTGATGACTGGTACTGAAGGAGTAAGCATTTCCACTCCAGAGGATCCCATAGAAATGGCATATTGCCTGCGTGGCTGATTGTAGGCACGTTTAATCACTGGTGTTCCCGTGTTGCCTCTTACCGTAACCGGAGGACGATACGTGGTGGTGCGTTTTACCTGCTCACCTGCTTTCGTCACCCTCTGCTGTGATTGCTGGTTGCGTCGGGCACGGATCCGTTCTGAACGAGTGGTCGAATCGTTACTCAACCTCATGCTTTGCTCCCATAAGTCCGAATAGTACGATCATTCTCGGATTTTCTATCCAGGGCAAGCTCCACTAACCGGTCAACAAGTTCAGGGAAACTGATACCATCGCATTCCCACAATTTGGGGTACATGCTGATATTGGTAAACCCTGGAATGGTATTGACTTCGTTGACATACAGCACCGATGAATCTTTATCCAGCAGGAAATCAACGCGAGACATGCCCGCGCAATCAATCGCCTGATACACTTTCACTGCCATTTCTTTTGCCTGCTGAATGATGCTTTCATCTACATGGGCGGGAACATAAAGTCTGGTTCCGTTATCAAGATATTTTGCATCATAAGAATAGAAATCTGCGATAGGGCAAATCTCCCCTGGGCTGGATGCTTCTGGCTGGTTGTTGCCTAAAACACTCAATTCAATCTCGCGAGCATTGATGCCTCGTTCAACCAGGATGCGGCGGTCATATTGAGACGCTTCGATCAATCCTTCCAAAAGGTCTGACCGGTTATAGCATTTTGAGATGCCCACTGATGAGCCCATATTGGCTGGCTTAACAAACAAGGGATAAGCGGTTAATGCTTCGCAAGCCTGAATGACTCTTTGTGGATCGCTTTCAATTTCGTCTCTGCGAAAAGAGAGATATTCAGATACGGGAATATCGTGTGCTTTCATCAAGTCTTTGAAGAGGATCTTATCCATGCCAACGGATGAAGCGAGCACTCCAGCACCGACATAGGCGATCCCAGCCATTTCAAATAATCCCTGGATGGTGCCATCTTCACCAAAGGACCCATGCAACACTGGAAAAACGACGTCCAGAGTGCATATTGGCTCGAGAACTATTCCCTGGGGGGTATCTTTCCTGGCATACAATGTATTATTTCCAGGTTCCGGCAGGAGAACAACCGGTGTCAGGTCTTTGACATTCCCATCAACCAAATTCTGGCGTAAATTCTTACCGATCACCCATTTTCCATCTCGAGTGATCGCAATGGGTATGACATTATATTTTTCTTGATTTGTTTTCCCAGCGGGCATTGCACCAAAGTTGAAGCTGGTATCTGACTTTGGATCCAAAGCTGCCATGATGGAGCGTGCAGACATGAGAGAAACATCATGTTCTCCAGATCTGCCGCCAAAGATCACACCAATGTTAATTTTTGATTTCATTCCATTCACCCAATAATTCAATTTCAAGTTCAAGTTCGACATCGAATTGTTCTTTAACCGTTTTTTGCACCAGGCGAATGAGTTGAAAAACATCGCTGGCGCTTGCATCCTGCTGATTCACGAAGAAATTGGCATGCATGGGGCTGATCTCAACCCCTCCAATGCGGGTACCTTTCAATCCAGCTGCTTCGATCAATCGCCCTGCGTGATCACCAGAAGGGTTTTTAAACATTGAACCCATGCTGGCACCTGGAGGTTGGGTATTGCGGCGACGGTTATTGAATGTTTCCATGCGTGCCTGTACTTCTTCTTTTGTACTGTGAGTGAGTTTGAACTGTGCACTGAGGATCACTACCGGATCATGTGTGCGTTTTAACACACTGGAGCGATAAGTAAATCCTAATTGCTCACAGTTCCATCTCTCTCTACCGCTATTCTGGTGCAAGATTTCTGCCATAATCAGGCAAGCTTGAATATCACTTCCATGAGCACCTGCGTTGCCGTACACGGCACCACCCACTGTTCCAGGTATATAAGCTGCCCATTCAAGACCGCTTAAGCCACGGATAGCTGCCTGCCGTGCCAGCCCTCCCAGGTTGGTACCTGATGCAGCTGTAACGAAGGGAAACTCGCCGCTCTGCTCAAAATGGATATCTTTTGCCCGGTTGATAATCGCCACACCGCGATATCCCTGGTCAGAAACAAGGACATTGGATGCATTTCCCAGAATCCGGCATGGAATATCCAACTGCCAACATGTTATGGCAGTCTGTTCTAACTCGGAAATCGTGTTGGCGATTACCAGCCCATCAGCCTTGCCACCAATCCTGGCGGTAGTAAGCTCACCCAAAGTTGCATTAACCTTGAGTTTTCTTCCAAGGACTGATTGAAGCTGGTTCATAGCACCGGAATTCATGCTCACTTCGCTTTTACCTCGGGTGCATAATTCTTTAGAAAGTCAATCAACTTTTCGACCTGCTCTTTTTCATTCGCAGATAACTTTTCCACCGGGAAGAAACGATGGAAATCAACTGCTTCCTCTTTAATCTTGTTATGGACTGTTGTGTGAGGAGAAACGTACAAATTGGTTTGAATATCAGCCATGGTTCACCTCCTTATTTTGTAAACCAGTTAAAACGTCTTTGCTTATCTGATCTGCATCACCTGCAGAAAGAACCAGTAGAACATCACCAGGATGAAGGATCTGCAATAATTGGTCACCTGCCAGTGCCACCGAAGGAAGGAACTGTGTCTCGGGGAGACCCATTTTCTGGATGATCTGCAGCCCGGTGATGGCAGGATTTTTTTCTCTGGCCGCATAGATTTCAGTGATGAATACAAGGTCAGCCTGTTGAAAAGCACCGCAAAATGCATCAAGCAGGGCTAAAGTGCGTGTATAGGTATGAGGTTGCCATACAGCGATCAGTCTTCTGTTGCTGAAACGATTGCGTGCGGCTGCCAGTGTCGTCTGAATTTCGGTGGGGTGGTGGGCATAATCATCCACGATGGTGATACCATTTGCTTCACCCAAAACATCAAAACGGCGACCAGCACCTGTGAATTTTGAAAGTGCATCTGCAGCTTTCTGCGTATCCAGACCTGCCTGGTGGCATATTGCCAGTGTGGCTAATGCATTGCGTACATTGTGTTCACCAGGCACCTGTAAATGAACCTGTGCAATGGTTTCTGCATTCTTTCCCCAGGATTCAAAGATAACCTTGAATGAAAAACCTCCCAGGTTGCTGAGTTGCAGTTCCTTTGTATGGTAATCGGAAGCAGGGTCCAGCCCAAAAATCCAGGCTTTGCGTGCCGGGAGGACTGAACCAGCCAACCCGAATGCTCCCGGGTTATCCCTGCACACAAAAAGATGTCCGCCTGGTTTCAATTGATGAATAAAATCAATGAATGCCTGCCGATAAATTTCAGGTGTCGAGAAGCAGTCCGGATGGTCATATTCCATCGTATTGATAACTGCAAAATTGGGTTCCAGCCCTAAGAACATGCGATCATACTCATCTGCTTCGATGATGAATGGCTTTCCTTTGCCTGCATGCGCATTGTTACCGAGGTTTTTCGAAACACCGCCAATGATATAGCTGGGATCTTCGCCAAGAGCGGAGAAAACCCAGGAGACCATTGCAGTGGTCGTCGTTTTCCCATGCGTGCCAGCAATCGCAATACTCACCCGATCCTGCATCAGCCTACCCAAAAATGCAGAACGTTTGAGCACGGGGATACCAGCCTGCCGGGCAGCGATTACCTCGGGGTTGTCATCTGGTACTGCGGATGAACGCACAATAACATCAGCACCGCGGATATTTTCTGCCGCATGTCCGATAGATACCTGAACGCCGGCTGCCGCCAGGTCTCTTCCGAGAGGAGTGTTTGACCGGTCAGAACCGCTCACCGTGTACCCGCTTTCTAAAAGCAGGCGAGCGATAGCGGAAAGTCCGGTCCCTCCAATGCCGATAAAGTGTACGTGTTCCATCAGATAAACACCACCAATACAAACACAAAGCAAAGAGCCACCGCAAAATAGATCACTGGGATACCCAGCCATACCGGTGGAAGATACGACAGCAGCGTGATCGCTGCATCACCAACAGGTGTGCCTGCCACTGGGGGAGTAATGATGGAGAATGGATAACCAGCAGTGTCCATGAAATACCAGAGAGTGCCAAAAATGAGATATCCATTCAATCCACCAATAAATAAACCCAGCAGCGAATCTTGAAATTTTTCCCGGATGAATTTGTTGGTTTCAGCAAGCCGGGGGAGGTGGGGAGTTTCATACCCAAAGAAGACCAGGAAAATGATCACCCCAATGCGCAGCCAGAAAATGGTGCCATCGGGATCCAGTGCCATTTCATCTCGAATGACGGGCACATACTTTTCCAGCACATTGAGGAGGAATAATCCCAGGATGACAGCGAAACTGACCAGCACTTCCTTTGCCCACCCACGAGTAATTCCGATGACGGCAAAGAGTATAACGAAAATCCAGAAGAGGACATTCAACCCGATCATGCAGCTCCTCCGGTACTATGCTTTTGAGACGCAGCCATTTCTCGCAATACTTCTGCGATTTTCTGTGCTGCATCAGGTTTTGCCAGACTGAACATCGCCTGTTTCATTTCGGCCAAGCGGCTGCTATTCTGGAACAGGTCAAGAATGAGTGGAAGTAACTTTGCGGAAAGCATTTCATTTTCCAGCAATACTGCAGCATTTTTGGTTATCAGGTAATCTGCGTTTACTTTCTGATATCGCCAGGCATATGGATATGGAACAAGAATGGCGGGCAATCCAAAGCGTGGTAATTCTCCCAAAACAGAAGCACCGGCACGTGATACTGCCAGATCTGCAGCAGCAAACGCAGCTCCCATTTCCTCATGCAAATAAGGGTATGGATGGTAATTCATACTGATGTCTGGGGCTAAAGCCTGGGTTTCACCTTTCACCATTTCCCAATCCAGGTTTCCTGTGATGTGAATTACCTGCATTTGCTTGAGCAAGTCAGGAAGCACGGCAAGGATGGCTTGATTGATGGAGCGTGCTCCTTTGCTGCCGCCAAAAACCAGTAAGGTTTTTTGATCAGGATCGAGGTTGAGTGCTTTTCGACCGCTTTTACGATCCCAATATCCCAGGTCGGGACGGGTTGGATACCCAGTAACCACAGTCTTCTTGTGATGGAAGAATGTGTGGCTTTCTTCAGCAGTGAGGGCGATGGTGTCAGAATACCGAGCGAGAACTTTTAAAGCAAGTCCTGGTTCGATATCGGGTACGTACAGTAAAGATGGATATCGGATACCTGCCAATGCCATAGGAACGGCAACATATCCACCCGTGAACAGTAAAACGTCAGGCTTGAAGCTGCGAAGGATGCGACGCGATGCCAGCCAACCGCGGAACAATTTCCACAGATTGCCTGGGATGTGTGTAAGCCCAACACCATGTACCCCGGCAGCAGGAACGGTTTCAAATGGGATATTGGCGCGTTTTACCAGGTCGGCTTCCATGCCGCCCTCTCCGCCAACCCATAGAACTGGTTGGGCATCACTCCCGAGTGCTTGCAGTACCGTGAGGGCGGGATACACTCCGCCTCCGGTCCCGCCTGCGCAAATCAACAGCCGCATGGAATCCATTCTCCTCAATATTCTTACTGCCTGGTTTTCCAAACCTTGCAATGTTCATCAAAATTCCAACACCTGTCAGGGTTGTGACCATGCTCGACCCACCATAACTTACCAGTGGAAGAGCATTTCCTGCGAACGGGAAAACATTGACCATAACACCGATATTGATCAAAGCTTCAATTGTGATCCAGATGGTGATGCCACCGGCAATGATCTTCCCCAGGAGGTCTGGAGCATTCCTGGAAATTCGAATGCCACGCCAGGCAATGACCATAAACAACCCAAGGACGATAATGCCACCGATCAAACCGGTTTCTTCTGCGATCACAGCAAAGATGCTGTCTGTCCACGGTACTGGCAGCCCCAGATATTTTGTGCTGCCTTTTCCGATGCCGACACCAAATACACCTCCCCGTACAACTGCTTCCAGTGACCTGCGTACATGGTCAGATGCATCTTGCAGAGACATCAATCCTTTAAGATAATCACTCATACGTTCCTGGCCGGTGGAACTGACCAGCACGAACAGCGTTCCTACTGCCAAAACGATAGCCAGGGCAAAAACTACCTGGCGGAAATTGGAACCTGCCAGAAAGAAAAGCACCCCACCAAGGAATACAACGGTAATTGCTGCGCTGATGTCAGGCTGCATAAAGATCAAACCGCCAGTAAGGCCGATGATCGAGAGGAGGGGCAGAATGCCAAGGGTGAAGTTGTTAAGCTGATCATGATGGTTATTCAGCCATACTGCCAGATAGATGATGATCACGAGCTTTGCCAGTTCTGAAGGCTGAATAGAACTCTTGAAAAGAGCCCGGGTAGGAACACCAGGAGCCTGGGAACCTACAATAAATACCATGATCAATGACGCCAGTGTGATCAACATGATGATCACAACCCAACGAGGGTAAACATGATAATCAATTCGGCTGGCGATCAGAGCACAGACCAGTCCGATGCCAATAAAAACGAGTTGTCTTTGAAGAATGTAAGAAGCTGAAGAATTCTCACGCAGCACATAGTTCCAACTGGAGGAATATACGAACAGGATCCCGATCAGAAGGAGTGCGAAAACACTTAAAAGCAATGGCAGGTCCATTTTCAATCGCAACGATTGTGGACCGGTTGCTTTTCGTGAGTATTGCGTGCTTACGAAAGACTGTTGACCCATTGTCGAAACTTCTCGCCTCTCTCTTCAAAATCTTTGAATGCATCAAAGCTGGTGCACCCAGGAGAAAGTAGTACCACATCTCCTGCCTGGGCAACCTCGCAAGCAGCCAGCACCGCTTCTTCCATTGTCTTGTGTAAAGAAATAGAATACGGTCTTTCTTTACCCTTGACATCTTTCAATTTGCTCTCAATCATCGGACCAGCATCACCAAATAGGACCACATGATCCACACGTTCATTGATCAGTGAGATGAGTGCATCCCAGGGGAGTTTTTTATCTCTTCCACCCAGTAATAGAACCAGGGGTTCCTGGAAAGACTGGATAGCTGCCATGGTGCGTTCTGGTGCAGTTGCAATCGAATCGTTATACCAGGCCACACCATGTAACACTCTCACCAGCTCAAGACGATGCGGAACTCCACCAAATCCTGCCACACCTGTGATCATTGAATCCGCTGATAAACCTGCTGCAGCCGCAATTGCGCAGGCTGCCAAAATATTTGCCAGGTTATGTTTCCCTTTCAGGAGGATCATTTCACGTGGCATGAGTTTTTCTTCATGAGTACCAGAAGAGAGATAAACCCAATCGTTATGGAAACTGGTTCCATGATAGTGAGATGCTGGTTTATCAAACCCAAATGAATACTGGAAACCTTGAATTTTCTCTGCCAAAGCCCAGGATCCTTCATCATCCCGGTTTAGAATTGCGATATCGTCAGATTTTTGGTGGATCAGGATCTGACTTTTCGCTGCAGTATATGCCTGCATGGTATTGTGACGATCCAGATGGTTAGGTGTGATATTCAACACTGCGGCAATGTTGGGGCTGATGGTCATTTGTTCCAGTTGGAAACTGGAAAGTTCCAATACTACCAGATCTTCGGGTTTCATCTGGTCAACCAGAGAAATGAGAGGTAAACCGATATTACCTCCGACCCATACTTTCCCCTTTTTAGCTGCTTCTGCCATACGCCCAACCAGGGTGGTGGTAGTAGTTTTCCCTGCTGAACCAGTAATACCTATCGTCTTGCAGGGCACTGCTTCCATGAAGATCTGCGAATCATTCGAGAGCAGGATACCGCATTGGATTGCTTTTTGCACGATGGGCAAGGAAAGGGGGATTCCACCTGAAAGGCAAAGCATATCCGCATTATCCAGCAGTTCAGACGGGTGAGAACCAAATACCATCTCAACGCCCATCTGTTTCAGTGATTGAATATCTCCAGAAAGTTGTTCAGGAGTTTTCATGTCATTTAAGATGACTCTGGCACCATGAGTGGCAAGATAACGTGCCAGAGCCAACCCTTGCCGGGCTGCTCCAAGCACCACTATTTTTTTCTCCTGCCATTTCAAATCACTCATACTAAAGCCACCGCAATCCCTAACATCGCAAATAATAAGCTGATCACCCAGAAACGCTGCACTACCTGAGTTTCACTCCATCCAAGCAGTTCAAAATGGTGATGTAAAGGTGCCATTTTGAATAAGCGTTTTCCCTTTGTGACTCTGAAGTAGACTATTTGTAAAACTACGCTGACAGCTTCACTCACGGGGATGACAAGGATCAAGGGTAATAAAAGCCATTGCCCTGTCATTAATGAGACTACGCCAATGGTTGCACCCAATGAAAGTGAACCAGTATCTCCCATGAATAATTCAGCGGGGTGCACATTCCACCACAAGAAACCGAACAATGCGCCGACGATCGTAAAGCAGAAACGTGAGATGAAGACCTGACCCTGCATGATGGCAATTGCACCAAATGCAGTGAAAGCAGTTGCTGAGATCAAACCAGCAAGCCCATCCAGTCCATCGGTAAAGTTGACGGCATTGGATGCGCCAACAATAATAAAAGCAGCCAACGGAACATACCAGATACCAATCCAGATTGGGCGGTCATATCCCGGCCAGAAAATTTCAGGAACTCCAAGAAAGTACTTCAATCCGAGAGCAAGTACTACGGCAAAAATAACCTGGATCAGGAATTTTGTTCGTGCTCGCATACCCAGACCGCGTCTTTTTCCACGAATACCTTCCCAATCATCAATTGCTCCCAAAAGACCAAATCCCACCATAGCTGAAAGGGGAAGGATGATCGCACGACCAAACACATCCAGACCGATCAATGTGGCTGCATTCATCAAGATAGTGAGAAGCAACACTGGCAGGATGATCATAATTCCACCCATGGTGGGGGTGCCCATTTTTGAATAATGTGAATCAGGGCCTTCAACTCGAATTAATTTACCAATATGAAAATGGCGCAAAATTCGCAGCAAAGGGCCACCCCAAATGACTGTCATCATGAAGGCCAGTGTTGTTAATGAAAGTGCTAAAGCGGTTTCAGTCATTCTTCTTCCTCCAAAGCAGCAACAATCTGCTCCATATGCAGTCCATGTGAACCTTTGATCAAAACTACATCTCCTTCTTTGAATTTGTTCCGTAAAAACTCCATTGCATGGTTGGTATCAGCGATGGAGATAATCTTTTCTTCGGGCATGCCTGATTTTTGAGCAGCAGCAGCGATCATTTGCGCACGCGGCCCGACCGTATATAGCGAATCGCAGATCTCTGCAGCCCTTGTACCTACCATCTCATGCCCGGTTTGTTCATAAATACCCAACTCCAGCATGTCACCCAGGACTGCGATCTTTTTGCCAGTCATATCACCCAACAAGTTCAAAGCTGCCAATGTTGATTCAGGTGAAGCATTATAGGTGTCATCCAAGATGACCGCTTTACTGGGGGTGTGCACAACGACAAGTCGTAATTGCATGTAGCTTTGCTGCATCCCATTCAGAATTTCTTGCCAGGTCAATCCTTCTACCAGACCAACTGCTGTTGCACGCAGTACCGTATGAACAGAGTGCCTTCCAATCAGCGGTACACGCACATGAAGCACTTCATTTTTGTAATGAAGTTGAAAACGAATACCTTCCAGCCCCATACCGATGACATTATCAGCCCATAGATCGGCTTCGGGGTCAAGGCCATACGAGAATATGGAAGCTTTGGTTTTTTTCGCCATTCCCCGCACCCAGGGGTCATCATAGTTCAAAATCGCAACCCCTTCAGGAGCT
>JBDKSY010000117.1:0-2931 GCA_039680395.1 Anaerolineaceae bacterium
CTCGACTATGTCAATAACATCACAGAACCGTTCTATGAATTTACCCAATAAGGAAATTGTGATTTAAAAATAGCAGACGATCCATCCTTTGGGGTGAAGCAATTCTACAATAACCAGACTTCCGAAATTTTCAAAATTTCGGAAGTCTGGTGGTTAAGGCTGCTTCGCTTCACCTGTAGTGACGGAAAACTGTCTTTGCAAGACCTGCCCTTTGAGATGAAGGATCAACTTCTTGAGGATGATAAAATAGAGGGATAACGAATCCACTATGGAAATCTTGAGGAGATCATGCTACTTGCGTTTCCCCGACGCTTAATCCCTACATCTTTTGTGATTTTTATGGTGATAGTTTTATCCTTCTGATGGTTTTTCTCACCCAGGGATTCCCCGCATAATGTCATTAAACTTTTCGCTAAAGATCTGTACAACCAGGGGATCGAATAATGTACCACTCGCCTCCTGGATCACCTTCAATCCATTGGCAGGGGTTACCGGCTGTTTATATGGTCGTGGGGTGGTCAGAGCGTCAAACACATCTACCACTGCTACGATCCGGCCGGTCATGGGGATCTCTTCTTTCTTCAGTTTTCTGGGATAACCTGATCCATCCCATCTCTCGTGATGGGTCAGCGCAATAAGTTCCGCCGTCTGGAGAATTGGTGAAGAGGAACCTCCAAGGATAGTTGCGCCAAATGTTGTATGTGCTTCAACAACTGCCCACTCCTCTTTTTCAAAGTTGCCTGTCTTGCCAAGGAGAGCTTCGGGTAATTGGCTTTTTCCAACATCATGCAGCATACTGGCAATGGTGATCACATCAACATCCTGTTGGGTCATTCCCAGCTCTGACACAATGGCATATGTGTAACGACGGATGCGTTCCAGGTGAGCTCGATTGTCCCATTCTTTCAACTCAGCGATATATGCGATTCGAACGATCAGGTCAATCGTTTCTTTTGTGCTGCTTTCGGAAAATGATCGGAACATAGTACCCTCTTGAATTCCAGATTGGCAATTCCAATAATGAGTATACACGAATTTTCCCTGGTAAATAATTTATAATTCATTTTCAATATTGTTAATACAATATTAATTGCGTAATGTTATAATGCGTGAATAACCGAGACGGCGGTTAATTATGAAGTATCGAGGAAACGCTCAATCCATTGTTGAGTTTGCACTCATTCTTCCCATAATGCTTCTCCTGATCATGGGCGCGCTAGATTTGGGGCGCGCCTTTTACATGAAAATTGCTTTAGTGAACTCTGCACGGGAAGGGGCTTATTACCTTTCCTACCATCCCACTGATAAAACCAATTGCGACCCTATCAATACTTCATTCTGTTATCTTGGAACAAGAGATGCAGTGATCAAAGAAGCTTATTCGGCTGGAATGACCGTCCAACCGGCTGACATCGCCATCAATAATTGCTGTGTTAACGGTGAACCGGTTGAAGTTATCGTAAGTAGTCAAATCCATTTAAAGATATTTGATTTTATGTTTGGACCTTTAGCTCTCAGTCATACGGCAAGAATGAAGATGCTAAAATGAACACATATAAAGGGAAAACCGGACAATCACTTGTAGAATTCATGCTGATCATTCCGGTTGTAGTTTTTGCTATCACGGCATTTATTGATCTGGGTCGAGCGGTTTTCTGCTATTCTGCATTATCCAACGCTGTCAGGGAGGGGACGCGCTACGCGGTTGTACATCCCCTGGAAACAACCGCTGACCAGGATCTGGTTATCAAGGTAGTCAAAGATACCGCAGCAGGGCTCAATCCTGATGCCATTGATGTTGATATTACCCCTCCTACAGAAACTTCTTATGTTGTCACAATCCATGCCAGTTATACTTTTTCCCCCGTTACACCTGGTTTATCCCTGGTTTTAGGTGCAGGGAAAAATATCGTTTTACACGCTGAATCCAGCATGGAAGTTGCACCTTTGTATCAATAGAACCTTTCTGGATTCATGTTTTTTGTCGAGGAAGAGGAAGATGAAAAACAAGATCAATTTCGAAAAAGGTCAAATCATCGTCATCTTCGTGGTTGCTTTAGTTGCCATGCTGGTGATTGGTGCACTTTTGCTGGACGGCGGGATGACATATATGAATCGCCGGGCAGCTCAAACTGCTGCAGATGCTGGAGCTCTTGCTGGTGCACATGAGTATTGTTATTATGGCGCCACCAATGTGGAATCAGTAGCTGTTCAGTATGCCGAGGTCGAAAACTATTCCTCAAACGCTATCGCTACACTGGATGCTGCTACTACCAGCGTTACCGTAGATGTGATCATCACCCGTGCCAGCTTTTTAGCCCAGTTGTTTGGCCGCTCTCAAACTACCGTACAGGCATCTGCAACCGCTGGATGCTTTCACCCAGGCAGCGCTGAACATCTGATCCCTATTGCCTGGTCCTGCAGAGCACCTGTGACGGATTCCATCAGCGGGAAATGTCAGGAAAAAGGTCTGGATTGGCCTACACAAATGAAACCACTGATTGATGGCAAAGACATTAACGGCGATCCGGTACCTGTCGTTACCATCAATGGCGTAGATTATTACACACCCTATAATTTTGGGAAAAATGGTGGGATTGTTGATAATAAAATCTACATCATAATGGATTCTGATAAGGCAGGGATTGACCATTGTAAAGAGATTCCTGGGGGTGGTGATGAGCTTACCTGCGACCTCGATGGCGATGGTGCAATTGACCTTCTCGGTTCAGGCGACCGTTCCTGGTTGGATCTGGATGAATTAAATTTAAAGAAATCTATCGAAAAATTTTATGCCCAGGAGCTTGGCATTCATACCTGGGCTCCAGGGCAAACGGGGGTTAATGCAGCAGTGCTGGATACGATTGATGATGTGATCATTTCTGCAAGTAAAGTAGTCATGGTGCCTGTGGTTAATGCTGTATGCCCCAA
>JBDKSY010000118.1:0-1680 GCA_039680395.1 Anaerolineaceae bacterium
AGCCATTGGATATGATCACTCCTCTGGACGCCAAAAGGAAATGGGTGGGAGCGCTGGCATTGATCGTGTTTATCATCACTTTTACCCCCATTCCACTTATCTTTCATTAAGGCATTTTCCCATTAAGGTGTGTTTGTAAGCTCCCATGTGTGGTAGGAAAAAGCAAGCACCCATCCCTATTAAGAATCTTTAACCCCCCTTCCCATGGAAGAGGGTTGAGATTTTAATACTACCTCAGACACATTATTGCGAAACAGAGCCTTTATTATAAAAGCTAACAGTTCATGGTTTCCAATATCTCACCTTCCAGAGTGAGATATTTCTTTAAACAGCTTACTGTGATACAGGAATGTGCCGGGATGATAGCCAGCAAGTCGCCCGGGTTGAGAGAATTACAAACCTCATAATGGACATGAACAATGCCATGTTCTTGCGAAAGTTTATAGACATATCCACCAGGAATGGGACTACCCCAACCGTCAGCAGCAAGCAAAGCTGGTAACCCATACGCCTTTTGATTTCCCAGGAGGAAGTATTCACTGGAGAGGTGGATCGCTCCACCATATACGACAACCTTTTCCAACTCCGGGTGGATTGCAACGATGGGGCAGGCAACAGCAACGGCTACTTCATCTGCAGTACAGGTACCGATGAAGGCCTGGGTTGCATCAAAGAAAATAAAATTGCCTGGCCGTATCTCATCCACTTTCCCAAAATCATCCACCAGCACACAACCTGGAGTATCTCCAACAGAAATTTCGAGATCGTTTATACCCAGCATCGCCAGTTTATCCCGCATCAGGTTCATGAGATCAACACTTGCCTGATAACTTCCGACTACATGGATCGGGCTGGTTGAATGGTAGGTTTGTCCGGCATGGGTGAGGATACCACGCAGGTGCATGGACGATGACTTATGTACCATCTGGCAGATATTCACAGCGAGGGTAGTATTGGCAACAGCGATGCCTGTACGCCCGGCACCGCTATCAATCTTCAGCCAGATATCTACAGGTGCTTTCAAATTGGCTTCAAGAAATTCAACGCTGAAGGTGGATTCGACAAGCAATTCAAGATGGATCGTTGCAGCAAGTTGGTTGATCAAGGCGATTTCGCGAATATTCACTGGGAAGGCAACAAGAATATCATTCCAACCGTGCGCAGCAAAATAAGCAGCCATTTGTAGTGAAGAGCAGGTAATGGATTTCACCCCTGCTTCGCGGAACCATTCTCCGATAGCTGCCGATTGATGCGTTTTGAAATGTGGCCGCAAGCGAATAGATGGCTTTTGAGCTTTTTCTACCATGGTAAGGATGTGCTGTCTGGTTTTCCTTTCATCCAGCAGCAGAGTGGGGGTGATGATCTTCTCTAGTTCTAACATGTTGTTCTCCTGAAGGTATTTTTATTTTACCCGATGGTTGGCTTGACTCCAAAAGAACAATTGTTCTATAATGTAAATATGGATGACGAATTATCAAGTTCGATCTCAAATTATAGTGTAGAAGTGGAAGACGCTTCTCTGGGCGATGCTTCCGAGCTGGCTGGGAGCAGTGCCTGTCCTCCGCAAATATCTCATGCTTCCTCTGCAAAAGGGATTGTGCGACTATTGAAGACGGTTCTTACTTCTGCATGTGAGAATAACTGCAATTACTGTGCTTTTCGCCTGGGTAGAGATGTGAA
>JBDKSY010000119.1:0-7375 GCA_039680395.1 Anaerolineaceae bacterium
TTGAGGTTATATTGCTTCAGTTCTGCCTGGAATTCTGGCAAAATTGACATTTCGGGTGGGGCAACAAAGGTGACCGGGCAGTCAAACTGGGTAAGAGCATAGGCCAGGGAGTGCATGGTGCGCATGCGCATATCACCCACTGCCAACCAGGTTAACCCATCAATATGACCCTTTTCGGTTAAGACCGTGTACAGGTCGGTTAAAATCTGGGTTGGATGTTCACCCCAACCATCGCCACCATTAATGATCGGAACAGATGCCCATTTCGCGGCTTCCATGGGAGCGCCCTGTTGGAAATGGCGCATAACGATAACGTCACCATAGAATTCGAGCATTTTGACAGTATCTTTGATGCTTTCTTGATACCAGTCACCTGCACGGGTCATTTTGGCATCTGAAAAACCGGTAACATGCCCACCCAGGCGATGCATGGCAGCTTCATGAGCAAGACGGGTACGAGTGCTGGGTTGATAAAAAGCTGTGACCATGGTCTTTTCTTTTAACATATCCACATTGCGGCGGCTACGGGCAATTGGTTCGAGTTCTTTGGCTACTTCAAAAACATGAAAAAACTCATTTCTTTCGAACTCTTTTAAAGAAAGAATGTCACGACCTGCAAAACTACGCATTTCAAATACCTCCTGAAGATAATATAATTGGTTATTAATTTCCTTCTACACGGCGTACTACATGGAAACGGAAATAGCCAGGTAGGAAATAACTTTGAGATATATCAACGACACGGCCGCTGATATCATACAATTGACTGGACATTTGCAGCAGTACATCACCACGCTGGATCTGCATAGCCCGGGCAATTTCGGCTGGGGCAGCTACTGCTTTGATCTCAGCTATCGAAGTTGTCAGGTTAAAAGTTCCCCGATTCAGCAGGAGATCCAGCACCGAACCAGTGAAACCATTCTGTAAATCTTCCGCTGAAAATAGATCAGCAGTAATTTCATCAACCAAAAATGCCACCGGGCGCATCTCGGTAAGAATTGTGCGGCTTACCTGTATTATGTCAGCACCAAAAGGTATCTGGAAGGTTTCAGCCTGGGTTGCATCTGCTGGATGATGTTTGAATCGCAATTCACCCATAGATACATCCAATTGAATTCTTCCTGCCATTTTTTCAATACTTTCCAGCACCTCTAATCCAGTCTCAATTACCTTAGCGCGTCCAACTACAAAAGTGCCGACGCCTTGCCGACGACGGATCAATCCCTGTCCCTCAAAGGTACGCATGGCTTCACGTAGTGTGGCCCTTGAAACACCCAATTGACGCGCTAGATCCGGTTCAGATGGCAAGCGATCTCCTGCTGGTGTTTCAGCGATCAACACAGCCAGCTCCTGCTGCAACCTTTGGAAGGGATGAAGAGATTCATTTACAGGCATATCGTCTTTTTCTGGATTTCCAGTCCTCCTTTAGAAAGATTTGATTCTCATTTTCTGGTTATGCTCATTCTAATAACTGAACAAAATCAAATCGGGTGGTATCCACCAAACCCAGATCTGAAATACGAAGTTCAGGAATGACCACTAACCCCAATAAGCTGAGCTGCATATTTGGATTTTGAATGGTACAGCCACAACTTTGAAAACCCGACAATACAGTGCCTGCAGCCTTTGCCACTTCAATTGCAGGTTCATCTGACATCAACCCTGCGATGGGAAGCATCACCTGCCCCACCACTTTCCCTTCCTTAACCACAATTTGACCGCCATTCATTGCAGCCAGATGATTGGCTGCAATCGCCATATTCTCCTCGTCGGTACCTGCAATGATCATATTGTGGCAATCATGAGCAACTGTGGTTGCAACTGCACATGGACAGTTAAAACCAAATCCCTGTACCAGACCCATTTGTACTTTCCCGGTATTATGGTGGCGTTCAACTAATGCCAGTTTGGCTACATCACGTTTCATGTCAGCCAATATCTCGCCATTTTCGGGAATGACCGTCATGAGAAGATGACGTGTGGGTGCCTGATTTTCGAGGATACCGATCACATGAGCGGTATGAGGAAAATCACGCAGCGCAGGAATGCGGAAATTATCTGGGGTAAGCATATGGGGTAGGTGTACCGAATGTAAAGCCCAATCAGGATACTTCACTACTGGTTTTTCGACCAGCAGGGATCCATATTCCACAACCTGTTCGCCTCTGGCGATCACCAGATCTGCCCTGAAATTATTGAGATCTTTCACCAGAACAACATTAGCATGTCTGCCAGGTGCGATCAATCCCATATCTCGCACCAACCCAAAATGTTCTGCCGTATTGATCGTAGCCATCTGGATTGCCATCATGGGCGGTAACCCTATCGAAATCGCATGCCGTATAGCTCGATCCATGTGACCTTCATTAACAAGAGTGGCTGAATGCGCGTCATCTGTGCAGAGGGAGAACAGGCGGCTTTCCAGCCCTTCTTCGATAATGGCTTTAGCCTGTTGTTCAACATCTTTCCAGCCAGAACCATATCGCATCATTACTCTCATCCCCTGGCGGGCACGTTCAATGGCATCTTGTTTTTGTGTACCTTCGTGGTCATCCTGGGGTCCACCTGCCGCATATCCGTGAAATTTCAATCCAAGGTCAGGGCTGGCATAATGTCCGCCAATAACTTTCCCCGATTGTCGCGTAACTGCCATTTCAGAATGAACTTTATCATCCCCGTTTATCACACCGGGGAAATTCATCATCTCACCCAACCCGATAATGCCTGGCCAGGTCATGGCTTCTGCAACTTCTGCGGGCCCAATCGTTGCGCCGGGAGTCTCAAAACCAGGTGCAGATGGCACACAGGAAGGCATTTGCACAAAAACATGGATAGGCTGTTGTCTGGCTTCTTCCAGCATCAGACGCACACCGCGTAATCCAAAAACATTCGTAATTTCATGCGGGTCAATGAACATTCCCGTTGTTCCATGCGGAAGTACTGCACGAACGTATTCACTGACGGTCAACATCCCCGATTCCACATGTAAATGCCCGTCTAATAGACCGGGAACAAGATACCGGTCTGCAGCATCAATCACCCGCGTTTTCTCACCAATGGTATGACTCGCATCAGGACCGATATAAGCGAATCGCCCATCAATAATGGCAATATCCGTGTCAGGAATGATCTCACCGGTTTGCACGCACACCCAGCGCCCATTTCGAATTACCAGGTCGGCTGGCAGGCGTCCCATCGCACAATCTACCAATACTTTCGAGCTGTAATAGGCTATTTGCATTATCCTCTTCTTTTCATTCAAGGTAATGGAATACCACTTAATCGTGAAGCTGCTTGATTATGCTTTTCAATCAAACGATGAACGTCAATATTCACAAGCTCACCGTTCTTTACGACAACTTTTCCCTGCACCACATTCCAATCCACTTTCTGTGGAGCACAGAATAGAACTGAAGCAACCGGGTCGTGCAATCCTCCGGCGTAATCCAATTTATTAAGATTGATGGCAATGAAATCTGCACATTTCCCTGGTTCTAAAGAGCCAATATCTTTCCGTCCCAAAACTTCTGCACCACCACGGGTTGCCAGTTCCAACGCCTGTCTGGCTTTGAAGAGAGGAACGGGATTGGGGCTTGAAAGAGAAGCCCCCATCAGACCTGCACGCAACCGTGCAAGCAGCAGAGCCTGCCTAGCTTCTGACAGCATATTTGAACCATCATTACTGGCTGAACCATCTACCCCCAACCCTACTTTCACATTCGCCTGGATGTACTCCCACAGAGGAGCAATACCCGATGCCAGGCGCATGTTGGAAGTTGGGCAATGGGCTACGCCACAGCCATATTTCGCAAATACACCAATCTCTTCTTGATTGATATAAACGGAATGGGCGAACCAGACGTCTTCGCCCACCCAATCAACCTGCTGCATGTATGCCATTGGACGATATCCAAATCGTTGCTGGCAAAATGCTTCTTCATCTTCTGTTTCTGCCAGATGAGTATGCAAATGCACGCCATAATGACGGGCAAGTTTGGCAGATTCGCGCATCAGGTTCTGGGTAACATTGAAGGGAGAACATGGAGCAACCACGATCTGCAGCATCGCGCCAGGTCCAGGTTGATGATATTGCTCGATCAATCGTTGAGTATCGCGTAAAATTGCATCTTCATCTTCAACCAGGCTGTCTGGTGGAACACCACCCTGGCTTTCTCCCATGCTCATCGAGCCACGTGAAGCATGCAGTCGAATACCAATTTCCTGTGCGCCAGCAATCTCATCATCCAACCTTGCACCATTGGGATACAGATAAAGATGATCGGACGCGGTCGTGCAGCCAGACAAAGCCAGTTCAGATAAGGCTGTTTGCGTAGAAATGAAAATGTCTTCAGGAGTGATCTTGCACCAGAAGGGATAATGCGCTCTTAACCAATTGAACAGATTGACATTTTGTGCAGTGGGAACCGCTCGGGTCAGCGTCTGATAAAAATGGTGATGAGTATTTACCATTCCAGGCAGAACGATATGACCGCTCATATCCAGGATTTCATCAGCGGTGCTGGGCAGCTCATTGGTAACACCCACCTGTTCGATAAACCCATCCCGGATAAAAAGACCACCGTCAGGTATTTCCCTTCGATGGCCGTCCATTGTTACTAAAACTGCAGCGTTGCGTAGGAGTAATGTGGTCATACATAGAGTGTAATCAGATTTTTTTCGTTTGTCAATTGTCAGACAATAGCAATTTGCCAAATTGCTTGTAATTCTCATTTTTCTTGTGATGCTATAATTACTTCTGGAGCGAAAATGAGCGGTCTATTCAACCAGATTGAACTATTTTTTCAACAATCACCCGGGAATGTAGTCTATCACCTGGTGTTACTTTTTTCACTGTTTTCAACATTCCAATCAATCTGGATCAACCAGCGTAACAGCCGATTTCTGCACATCAAAAGACTTCGGAGAGGGTTGTCGGTTCTACTGATCGGACAAGGCTTGATGCTGGCAGCATCCTTGTTTTCCTGGCTGATTGGAATTTCTCCGCAATCCCTGCTCCCTACCCTCGATCGTGCGGTGATTGTGCTCAGTCTGATGTGGATCATCTGGTTATGGATGGCTCCCAAGCCATCGCTGCGTATTGATCGAGTGATGGTTGGTGTAAGCATTTTCCTCCTGCTCCTATGGGTCATCTCTTTGGTCGTGTGGTTCCCTCAAAGCGAAAAGATGGAATTCAACACAACAGGTATGGCGCTTGGATGGGATATTTTATTATGTGTTTTCTCGATAGCCGGTATTGTTGTCATTTTTCGAAAACGCCCGTTCATCTGGAGTTTTGGGTTCGTTTTCTGCATTCTGATGTTCATTGGAGGGATCCTGCAGATCACCTTTGGAAATCTGCAAGGAAATTTCGCCGGTATTCTTCGACTATTCTTGCTCGTAGCATTTCCCCTGCTTCCCTTCCTGACTATGCGCCTGTATTCACCTCCTGTTGCTGAGCAAACTGGAGAGCAGGCGCGTATGTATCGCGAACGCCGTCGCTATTCCGCTGACCCTCGCACTTTATTAGCCTGGTTGCAATCAACGAAAAAACTTCCAGAAGGCACCCTTCCTTCCAATATTGCCAGGGCGGTTGGCCAGACCATGCTGGCTGATATTTGTTATCTCATTCTTGCGCCCAGGCAACAAGATGATCTAATCTTTCTTTGTGGATACGATCTGATCCGTGAAGTGGAATTGCCCGGTTTCAGTAAATCCCAGACCCTGCTGCCTGCACTTTCCAGTTCTGTGCAACGCGCAAAACCGTATATCCACAATATTGGTTCCAATCCAATTCCTGAGCTTGATGCCCTTGCTGATGCAGTAGATCTACGCGATGCAGCCAATACCATGTTCGTTCCTCTGGCAAATTCTGATATCACCTGGGGCGGGATCCTTCTCTTGTCTCCATTTGCTGAACGTATCTGGACGCAAGAAGATCTAAAGTATTTGCAAGGTCTCAATGAATACGTACTTCAAACACTGCTCAATCTGCAGCAAAAAAGTGAAGTCACCCCTGATTCGGATCATTTAAAAACAGAATTGCAGACAAAGCAGACAGAACTGGATGAACTTCAAGGTGAATTCAGAGAACTTTTGCTTGCCTTCAATGAATTACAGCTCCTTGAAGATTCTGCAACTGCAACTAGAACAGTTAACCCCTTGCAGAATCCTGTTGAGACTGAAGAAGAAATCTTTATACCTGCGATATCTCAAATACCATCTTCTTCAGAAGAGGTTTTCGAGTATTTCTCCTATGATCGGGTGGAACCTGTAGAAGAAACCAGTGGGGCAGTATCACAGGAGTTGCAGTTGACGCTGGAGGAATTATCCAACCTGCAAGGACAACTGACAGAAGCTCGAACCAAAATTAGTAAACTCGAAAAACAGGTTGCCCAACAACCCGAAACTCCACCCACTTGCTCGAAAACCATTATCACCACCGCTCAGGAACTTCGTCACCCGTTGTCTGGTTTGATTGGGTATATTGACATTCTTGCATCAGAGACAGCCGGTGATCTCAATGAAGTACAACGCACGTTCCTTGACCGGATAAAGATTGCTTCTGGAAAACTTCATGCACAGCTTGAAGACCTGATCCAACAAACTACCCATGAATCAAACGAAATATCCAATACACCTTCGCAAATCGAATTGATCGTTGCCATTGACCAGGCAGTCTCAGAAGCTGCTTCAACTTTTCTGGAAAAAGATATCACCTTCCGAATGGATGTATCCAACGATATCCCCACCCTTGAATTAAGCAAAGATGCGTTGACAAAGATATTGAACCAGTTATTACAAAATGCAATCCTGGCATCTCCTGCAGGGAATACTGTTATCTTGAAAGCAAATTGTACAAGTCAGGATATTCATGATTTTGTTCTGATCCAGGTATCGGATAGTGGTACAGGCCTGACCGCTGACGAAATTGCTCTCCTCCAATCACAAACCATTCCTGGTGATACTATTGAAATGGCAGGTCTTGGCATTCCTGTAAAAGAGATCATCGCTGTACAGAACCTGGTAAGGAAATTGTGCGGAAGATTATGGGTAGATAGTCAGGAAAGCATTGGCACTACTTTTAGTGTTTTATTGCCGGTAAAGCCTGGGGTAGCCCGGGTTATGGAAAATTATGACAAACCTGAGGGATGAAATTCTCCGCGGCTGTGGAGCTGCCGGATTGGTTATAGTGGTTGTTCTTAGCGGGTTTATGATCGCATCGTCCGAATCAGAGGGAACAATCCAGCCATCCACGCCTTCCAGTACACCTGAAGCCACAAAAGTGCAGGTTGCAATAGAAGTGTCCCCTATGACCAGCACAATAACAATTACCAACACAGTACTTCCCACCCAGACAGAAACAGCAACCATCACG
>JBDKSY010000120.1:0-8734 GCA_039680395.1 Anaerolineaceae bacterium
CATGGTTCTTCTGCTCTGCCTGTGCTGGAGGTATCTCTTACAATACCACCATCAGTGGGGCATTAAGCAACTGGGTAGCGCTGAAAGGATATGGGATGATCTTTGTTGAGGGTGGCTACGCTGTTGCTGAGAATATCACGATCAATGGCTCAGTGGCAGGTTTCAATACTTTAACAGGCATCGTGCGCCAGATTCCCATTGCCCTGAATACGCCTATTATCGTTGGAAATCTCGAGGTCTACAATATGGCAGCAGGTTTCACCCTTTCTGACCTCACGATTATTGCCACCTATGCAGGTCCGGTCATCTGGTTCCACGATAACAAGGGAACGATCAAACTGACCGACATTCTTGCCAATAATGCCGATACCAGTGGAATGGGTATCAACATTGTTCACAAAGGTCCTGTTGAGCTGCTCAGGGTGGATTCATCGGACAACTACGGAATGGGAGCAAACATAAATAACTGTAACTGGTCAGGAAGTGTTTGCCTGGCTACAGGCGCGATAAAAATAACCAATAGTTCATTCAACAGGAATGGAAACCCGACTGTCAGCTTATCTCCAGGTTTGCTCATTACATCTGCAGGTCCAATAACCCTGGATGGTGTAACTGCTTTAATGAACAATGGAGATGGCCTGGATATCACTTTTTACGGTCCAGCCACTATCAAAAATAGCGTCTTTATCCAGAATACCACCGACCCGGTAAGTACAGATTGGGGGTATGGTATTTATACATACAACTCATCAACTGGTAATTTGATCCTACAAAATGTTCAATTGGCAAATAACCAGAATGATGGCGCACTGATCCGTACCAAAGGGGATGTAACCCTGGATGGTGTTAACGCATATCAGAATGGCGACAGAGGGGTTACCATCACGGCAGATGAAGATGGTACAGGACCAGGCGCAAAAACCGTGATCATCAAGAACAGCACTTTCTTCCTAAATGGCTGGACGAATCTGCGTGTGTATGCTACGGGCGCAATCACCGCCACAAACATTAGATCCTATGAAAGTGTGGCGTATGGTATCTGGCTGGAAAATACTTTTGCTTCCACACCCATGCCAATAACCGTGAATGGCGCTTATCTGAACCACAATGTTTATGATGGTGGTACCTTCTACAGCAAAGGCAGCATAACACTTAATGGCATAGCGGCTGTAAATTCCACAACTGGCTCGGGAATCCTGGCAAGTACAGATTTTCCTGGTGGAACAGGTAGCATTACCATTCTTTCTACTTTGGGAACGAACAATTTTAGCGGAAACACTTACAATGGGCTGGTGGTTTCAGCCAAGGGGAATATCACTCTCAATGGCATCAATGCGGATGGAAACGGTCTGTATGGTTTAGTACTCAATGGCGCTGGTACTGCCAGCGCAATAACCTTGAGGGCAGTGAACGCCCGCCAAAATGGTGAGTGGGGAATTTATGCGACCACGAATGGGAATATCGCCTGGGTGGGTGGAGATACAGGCGGGAATGGTACCAATGCATCATATACCGGCGGAGGTGCGTACCTGAATAATTCAAGTTCTCTGGTAGCCAGGACGATCACAGTAAAGGATGTAATTCTCAACGATAATCTTCGCAATGATGGATTGACGATCGTTCCATTTGGAGCAGTGACGATCACCAATATTAGCGCTTACAATAACGCAGCTAATGGGGTGACCATTGACAACCCACTCAGTGCGGGGGCGGTATCCATTTTACGCGCGGCAGCAGAAGATTACAACAATATCAGTAGCAACGCTGCCTATGGACTGTACATCAACACCAAAGGCGCCGTAACGATCAATAATCTCGCAGCAGAAAACAACCAGAGCATTGGTGGCAATATCAATAATTGCCAATGGAATGGAAGCGCATGTGTTGGTTCTGGTGCAGTAACGATCAGCGGCACAGGCATCATGGCAACTCGATTCAACAATAACTATGGCAACTATGGTCTATATATTGAGACTGGCGGTGTTGTCAGATTATCTCATGTTGATGCTCAGGGAAATTACTATAATGGTGGTTTTATTTCCAGCCAAAAGACAGTAACGATCACAGGTATTGCCAACCGGTTCAACGGTAATGGCTGGAATGCAGCTACAACTGGCAACGGAATTTTGATATTTGCAAACAGCAGCATCAGCCTGACAAACCTGGAAGCACAGGCCAATGACGGAATAGGTCTATATGTTTACAATGCTACCGGCGGGAATGTTTCCATCACTGCATCCTCTACCTGGGTGAATCGCTTCAATCAGAATAATTATGAAGGTCTCTATGTTCTTAGTGCCGGTACTATCAGTTTAAACAAAGTGGAGGTAATGGGCAACAATCAAACTTCTGGTTCATTTGGTGCATATATTACCAATACCTATGCAACTCTTGCGAAAACACTCACCATCACAAACAGTACATTTTCGAACAACCTGGGAACAACGGCTGGAGCTGTTGTATATTCAACAGGTCCTCTGACGTTCAGGGGTGTCAATGCAAGTTTTAATCAAGGGTACGGTATCAATGCACTCAATAATTCATTACCAACACCTCAGGCTGTTACTGTTTCGAACAGTTCTTTTGATGGGAACGCAGGCGTCGGGATCTACCTGGTTTCCTTAGGGAATATCACTATCAGCAATCTCAACGCAAGAGGAAACCAGAATATTGGAGCATATTTTGATAATATCACCTCGACTACTTCCAACACCATTGTTATGAGCGGAGTGAATACTTTTACAGACAATGCCAGCACAGGCTTGATGATCTATAGCGCGGGTATTGCCACAATTTCAGGAGTCAATACATATTTTAATGCTGGCGATGGGCTCTACATTTCGAGTTCACACGGCATCGTTTTATCCACCAGCCGGGCTGATGCCAATGGCGAAGATGGAGTAACCCTGGTTTCCAATGGTGTAGTAAGGATCACTGGATTGGTCAGCCTCGGAAATGGATTTGCGGTTGACTATAACGGACTCAGTATTTCTGCCAATGCGAAGGTATATATTTATAACAGTACATTGGCTGGTAACAGTGGGTGGGGATTGATAGCCGATGTGATCAACCCAACTACCGACGTGATCCTGTATAACACCAGCACCTTTGGAAATGATGCCGGTCCAACCTTCAATGATGGAGGTATTGAAATATTCTAGATTGATTGTAAAATAATGTCGTTTAGGGCTGGTCGAATTGACCAGCCCTATTTTCGTTAAGAAATATTGAGATTTTTATACAGGAGCGTATGCTGGAATCTAAAAAATGAAGATCACTCTTTTTCCTTGACGTAAATTACCGCCGTACCGTCTTCCCCGCGGATCTCTTTCACGTCGAACACTTTTGGGTATCCGCGGATAAGCTGAGAAAGTTGTTTGAACCCATACGTACGGGGATCAAATCCGGGGTCGAGCTGCCTCATATGATGGCCCAGAGTTCCTAAAAATGCCCAGCCATCTTCCTGAACGGCAATATCAAATGCATCTCGCAGTAAGGGCAGTGGATCATTCGCGGTGGGTTCAGTGGACTCACTGGTTTCAACTTCAGTTTCAACTTCTGTCTTCTTCTTATGGATGCGCTGTTTTTGCTCATGCCGTGGCTGCAAGTTTTCGGTATAAACAAATAATTCACATGCATTCACAAAAGCACGCGGTGTGGTCTTTTTACCAATCCCCATCACAAAGAAACCTTTTTCTCGGATGCGGGTTGCCAGACGCGTATAGTCGCTATCGCTCGAAACCAGACAGAAGCCATCCACCCCACCAGTATAAAGAATATCCATTGCATCAATGATCATGGCGCTGTCAGTAGCATTCTTACCCACAGTAAAGCGGAACTGCTGTATCGGCTGAAAAGCAAAGGTGTTCAATACGTCCTTCCAACCCCCCATGTTAGAAGTGGTCCAATCGCCATAAATACGGCGGATGGTGACAGAGCCATACTTTCCAGTCTCTGCTAGAATTTTTTCCATTAAGGATGGTTGGGCATTGTCGCCATCAATCAGGATGGCTATCCGGCGCCCATCGGAAACATTGTTCATCGCACTCATAATTGTCCTATCTTTTTCTACTATATATATTTATTATACGCAGAAAAAGAAGTTAAGTAATGTGAGGATTGATTGTCAGGGCTTACGAGCAATTACTTCCAGGCTGTATACTTCCACATCTCCCAGCATGCCACCGCTAATTCCCTTTTGGGTGGTGGGCTTTAGAAAACCTGCCTGCTGGATCAAATCAAGGTATTCCTGTTCAGGCAGAGCGCCGGCAACACAACTGGCCCAACTGGCAACCTGCTTCCGTGCTTCAAGGGGTAAGGACTTGCTTGTTACCATATCGCTGATGACCATCCTCCCACTCGGACGCATAACTCTGAAAGCTTCGTTAAAAACCCTCCCCTTGTCTTCGCACAGATTAATGACACAGTTGGAAATTATCACATTAACACTGGCATCATTCAACGGGAGATTCTCTGCATGTCCAAGCTTGAATTCAATTTGGCTTATGCCTGCCTTTTTTGCGTTGGCCTGAGATTTTTCTACCATGACAGGCGTCATATCTACCCCATAAACAAATCCCGTTTCACCAACTTTACGGGCAGCCAGCAGGCAGTCCAGACCAGCTCCACTTCCAATATCCAGCACTACTTCACCGGGTTGTAATGCAGCGCTCTTAATAGGATTACCGCATCCTAAAGATAGCTGGGCGGCTTCTTTTGGCAGTGGTTTAACATCATTAAGTGGATAATCAGTAGTGAAGGCAACCTCTGGGGTATCGTAGCCAGAACAGCAGGAAGAAGCTGGAGCATCACTGTTGCAATCGCAAGATGAAGGCGAATTATCGCAACAAGTATTATTATTTACCGCCAGGGCATGGTAATGCTTTCTTACATTGCTACGGGTTCCCTGTACCCGCCTGGTGCCTGTTGCGAGAAAAATACTGATCTTTGCCTTTTCATCTTCCTTTTGCTCTTCTGACTTTGCACAACAGCTTTCACCAGTACCGTCAATGAAAATATTGACCAGGTCTGCTTTTTCAAACCATCGAAAAATTTGTTTCCTCTCAAATCCCTGCCAGGTGTCAGCCATTTCTTCTTTCAGCCAGGAATACGGGTGTTCGTCCAGATCAGTAAGTGTCACTCTTCCTCCGGGGCGTAAGATGCGTACCATTTCTTTTATGGCAGTGAGGGGCTGCGGGCAATGATGTAAATACATGTTGGCAAAAACCGCATCCACGCTTTCGTCTGGCAGAGGAATATGAGTACCATCTGCCACCCGGTATTCCAGATTGGTGAATTGGCTTAGATTCTTTTGGGCTTGTTGAAGCATACCTTCAGAAGCATCTATCAGAAATACCTTGCGTACCAGTGGTGCCAGAGCTTCAGATAGAAAACCTGTTCCTGCACCCATATCCACCACTACAAATTCGGGTCGTAAATATGCTTTCTGAATGGCAACCTTCCTGACTTCTTCACGGAAGAAACCAGTTCTGAGTTCATTCCAGTTTCCTGCAACATTTTCGAAATATTTTTGAGTTTCTGATGGGATTGTCATTTGTGATCTCCTTATTAACAACAATTAGGCAGCCAGTGTTCTATCTGTTCTTTAAGCCAGCGAATGTTCGTTTCATTCAGGCAATAACATGTAGCAGGACCAGAAATTGTCCCTTCGATCAAGCCTGCTTCTCGCAGTACCTTGAGATGTTGGCTGATGGTCGCCTGTGCAAGCGGAGTGCGCAGGACAATATCATTGGTGATGCAGGTCTGGCATTCCGCCAGCATTGCCATGATCTGAAAGCGAATGGGATTCCCTAACGCCTTGAGCATAGCGACTAATCTCTCCTGGTCAGTGGGAAGGGTGGTTGTTATTGGCTCCATACAAGCTCCTTATATCGTAAATATACGATATAAGGAGATCCTTGTCAAGTACCTGAAAAATATTTCAAACAGAGATACCTGATTTTGAGATAGAATCAACCCATGTTCATATTTCTATCGAAATTCCTCCCTTTGTTCATCTACCCGGTAGGGTTGACATTTGTCTTGTTGGTGTTGGCTCTCATCTTTCGTAACAAGAATAAAATGCGCAATGGGTTCATTATCGCTGCCATGCTGCTGGTGTTCATCAGTGGCAACCGCTGGGTTGCCATGAGCCTGATCCGTTCTCTGGAATGGCGTTATATGCCAATAGAAAAAACGGAAGGAGCGGAGGTGGCTGTGGTGTTGGGTGGAGCAACCGAGCCTGCCCAATACCCCCGCACAGCAGCAGAAGTGAATGGCGCTGCAGACCGGATGTTATATGCAGCTCGCTTATACAAAGACGGCTCGATAAAGACCCTGCTTCTTTCAGGCGGCTCGATCCCGTGGTATGGCGCATACACCTCACCACCCGCATTGGAAATGCAAGAGATCTTGAATTTAACGGGTGTTCCCAATGATGCAATGTGGCTGGAAACAAGATCACAGAACACGTATGAAAATGCCCTTTATTCAGCCGAAATTCTTAAAGAGCATGATGTTAACAAAGTGCTTTTGATCACCTCTGCCATGCACATGCCCCGCTCAGTGAAACTGTTCGAAGCTCAGGGTCTTGAAGTGATACCAGCTCCCACGGATTACACCGTTACACAGGCAGGCTGGCAGAATTTATGGCATCCCAGCCTTGAAGAATTCCTCATCAACCTGCTGCCCACCTATGGAAATATTTCACAGACAACATATGCATTGAAGGAATATGTCGGGATGACAGTTTACACTCTGCAGGGCTGGATGAAGTGAACAGTTAATTCGGAAAAAGGCTTTCTTCTTCACACTGTCTGACAGGTGCAAATGTCTTGCGATGGATAGGACAGGCGCCAAGCCCCTGCAATGCCAGGCGATGCTGCAGTGTGCCGTATCCCTTGTGTTGCGCAAAACCGTATCCGGGATATCGTACTTCCATTTCAATCATAACCCGATCTCGCGCCGTCTTTGCCAACACGGATGCACAAGCAATGGAAAGGCAATATACATCCCCCTTGATCAAAGCAGTTTGTGGATAATCTATCTGTTTTAGTATGACCGCATCTATCAACAGGTGATCCGGAGATACCGTCAAGTTTTCAACGGCGCGCTGCATGGCAAGGCGTGTGGCCGGCACGATACCGATCGAATCAATTTCCAGGTTGCTGGCATTCCCCACCCCCCAGGTTGTTGCAATTTCTTTGATCTTGCTCTCCCACATTACCCGTTGAGAAGCGGTCATTTGTTTCGAGTCGCGCACACCAGCCAGAGTCTGCAGAACACTTTGTTCCGGCGGCAAGATCACCGCCGCAGCATAGACAGCTCCCGCCAGACAACCACGTCCGGCTTCATCAATGCCACATATCAAGCTCAGCCCCGCCTGCCAGAACGGGATTTCATATCGCAGATCAGGTTGGATGTGTTTTGACATTTTAAATATGGATCAATCACTGTCTGGGATCATACAACCCGCTTTGGCCATTCCGGCGAATGGTAAGCAGGTCGCGCGCCATTTGAATAGAGTCACGCCAGACACGCACTTTGCTGTTGGGACTGAAATACCAGGGAATGGGAATCTCTTCAACACGGTATCCATATTTTCGTGCTATGAAAAGGATTTCCACATCAAATGTCCAGCCCGTGATGGTTTGCCTTGAGAAGAGTACATCGGCTACTTCTCCGCGAAAGCATTTGAAACCGCACTGCGAATCCTGCAGGTCTGGAAGCGCCAGGAATCGCACCAGACTGTTGAACCCGCGTCCAATCCAGTGCCGATAAGAAGGCTCATTGATCCGGGTTGCACCTTTCCCTTCACGCGAAGCAATGGCAATATCCATATCAGGAAGAACAGGAGGGAGAAAACGGTTTACCTGGTCAATGGGCATAGAGAGATCAACATCCAGGAAGAAGCGGTATTCTCCGGTGGCTTCCAGCATGCCACGCTTCACTGCCAACCCTTTGCCACGCTCCTCTTCATGGAATACTTTAAGATAGGAATATTTATGAGCAAAAGATTGCGCCAGTTCCAGGGTGTGATCAACGCTGCCATTTTCAATGACAAGCACTTCTGCCTGATAAGTCTGCTGCTGCAGAAATGCATCCACGGCTTCCAGTGTATGGGGAAGACGGTTTTCTTCATTGTGTGCCGGAAAGATAAGTGAAAGGAATGGATTTGCCAATTTTATTTTAAGATAACGAGAAATCGGTCAAAATAGCGGAACATCTTGTAGCCAATCGTGTGATTGCTGGCTGCCTTGAGTAAGAATGATCTCTTTACCAGAAACTCCCTCGGTTATGATGGGATGCTTTGTTTCGAAAGTTCCCGCCATGAACTCTACACGAGTGCCAGTAACCAGTTTATGCCTGCTTTTCAAAAGGCGCATAAGATCTTCACGGCTCATGAGCACATGATCCGAAAAAGCGGCTCCACGGCGTTCAAACAAACGTACCAGCATGATACTGCCGTCAATAGAATAGCGAACTGCTTCAACCACACCATCAAACTTTTTCTGGGCCATTGATCACCTGTATATATACGATCAATTATATGACCAGTTACAAAAAACCGCCGGGTTTCCACGGCGGTTAATCAGTCGGGGTGGGCGGACTCGAACCGCCGACCCCCGCGTCCCAAACGCGGTGCGCTACCAACTGCGCTACACCCCGACACGCCTTCGAGTATAATCCGAATGGTACCAGTTGGTCAAGGCAAAAGGTAGACGAAAAATTGCGA
>JBDKSY010000121.1:0-3261 GCA_039680395.1 Anaerolineaceae bacterium
CTGAATGTCCGGCTCTTTTCAACCCAATAGCAAGAGCAATATAAGGTTGAACATCACCACGCGTGCCAATGGTCGGGATTATTATCCGCATTATTTTCTCCAATGTTGATTAAATTTGGGGAATCTCTAAATAAAATGATACACTCCGTCTTTCAACGGGTAGAGTGTATCACACGCTGAACAATAAAGCCCAGATTCGTTCTTTTGTAATCCGCTTTTACACTGGGGGCACTGCATTAACTGCTCCAATGGCAGCGAGGGGAAGTTCAGATGTTCTCCCATTTTTAACGTATCTACAAATATCCAGGGAGCGATCGCCTGCCTGGCAAACAAGGGCGCCATGGATACCCCCAGCGGGAACTTTTCGCCTGCTTTTCCCAACATGCCAGCGATCTTGTCCATCACACCAGCACCCATTTCACGTTCGACGTGCAAGCCCACATCTTGCAGATTTAGATGAATGTAACGCGGGTGGTGCATGAAGAACCGCTCCCATACCCAGGCGGGTTCCAGTTTATAAGGATTGTAAGGATTTCTCCCTGCCAGCCAACGGAATACCCGTTCAGCATTCTTCTTGTTGCAGTATGAAAATAGCAGGTGCCCACCGGGTGTGATCAACCGGCTAAGTTCAGCCAGCGCGGTATGTGTATCTGGTAAATGATGCAGTACACGCACCATCATGATCTGATCAAACATACCATCGCGGAAGGGTATGGCGTGTAAATCGCACGCCAGGCAGACAGCGCGCCCTCCGGAGCGCTGGTAAGCCTGCTGCAGGAGAGATTTTGAACTGTCCAGCAGCACGATCTCATCACACTGCATCTGGTAACGATCCCACAGCCGCCCGTATCCGCAACCAATATCCATCATGCGACGCGCTGGAAGGTGCAGCATCTTCGCTACCAACACCTGTTCCAGTTCATCAAGTTTCTGTTGTTGTATCCCCGTCCAGAAGATCTCGTAATCAGCATTTTCGTAAAGCTGGTGTTCCTTGGTATTTTCATCCACATTCAATATGAAATCTTTGTTTCCATCGGACATTAAAAGATTACCTTTCGCAGCCTCCCTGCAGGTTTGTCTGATTTTCGGAAGCAAAGGATCGGCTCGGAAGCCCAACGTGGCGAGAGGCGATAAAGCACATTGGTACCCAGCCGAAAGATCAATGCTTTAATGGGTTTTGATTTACGTAACCCCTGATAAATGGTGCTGCTCCTGGGCAAAGGCATATAAACAGCCTCGGGGACAAACCCAAAGGTAGGCACGTATTCGAGCATGGTACGGTAAGTAAAGTAACGCACATGCCCAAAGAACTCATAACGTAGGTTCGCCTTCATGGGATCATGAAAAGTACGCCCTGCCCAAATAACCGGCCATAAATAGATCGGGCTGGCATAATTGGGAGTGGAGATGTAGAAATAACCTTCAGGTGACAAAATTCGATGCACCTCTTTCAAAAACTCATCCACATGTAAAAGGTGCTCGATCGTGGATGATGAAATTACCGCATCGAATGAACCATCTGCAATCGGGAAACCTGCGCCGTCATTATCCAGGTTAAAACGCATGGCAGGCAATCCAGCCTGCTTCAAGCTCATCAGACAGGTTGGTGCCAGGTCATTGCACATTATCTGACCCACCTTGTAATTCTTTTTGATCTGCTGCGCCGTGTACCCTATCCCCGCTGCTGAATCCAAAATGCGTTTATGCTGCCTGTTTTCGAATATGAAAGGAAAAGCCCTGTGACGCTCGCGCATCAACGGTTTTTCCTCAGTTCCATGAGTCAATCGTTCTTCTTCAAGTTGAATAGCATCCGTGCTCATATTGATCCTCTCCCTTAACGTTAAGCAGATCTTTTCCCCGATAAACCATCTTGCACCAGGGTTGTAACCCTTTTTATGAATGGTCCCATATCGTGCACATCCAGAATGGCAAAAACATGGTTCTTTTGGTAAGGGGTGATAAATTGCTTCCAGGGATATTTTCCCTGCAACGCCCGCTTCAGGTGATAAGCCCAATCGCGGGTCAGATCAATCCAATAAATGCCTTTCTGATAATCAATTTGTGAAGGGACTTCTCCCAACATTAGATGACGGTAGTGCATCAATGGAAAGTTCACCCCACAATACACTGCCAGAGCGCCAGAAAGGTTGTGCCGTCCATTCACTTCCATCAACTTATACACACCATCATGGCTATCTTGCTTGAATTCTGTGCAGGCAAACCCATAAAATCCCATCGCTTTTAAAATACGCCTGCCAGCCGCCATTACTTCCTGTTCATCCGCGCTCACTACTGCGCAGGGTGAACCAAGTTGCGGTGGAGCGTTGCGGATCTTTCGTGCGGTAAATTCAACCAGCGGTTCACCATCCTGGTAATATGCGTTGTAATTCACGCCATCCGCATCATCACCAATGATGAATTCCTGCAGCATCACTTCTAATCCGGCAGCAGCTGCATCACGGTAGGCTTTCATCATCTGATCAAAGTTTTGCACCTGAACCATTTTATGATGAAAATAGTCAAAGTAAACATGGCTCTCGCAAGGTTTCACCAAACATGGGTATGACACTGATTGTGCGTATTGCTCTACATCCGCTTCGCAATGGGGAACCATGGTGCGTGGTGCTGGAACCCCAGTTCTTTCTGCCAGGGCATAGGTAAGTTTCTTATCAATGTATTGTTCAGTGATGTCCCAATCTGTACAGGCTACGGTGTAGTACTGGGATAATTCAGGTTTATGATATGAAATTGCTTTCAGGGATGCATCCGAAGCAGGCAGCAGCATAGCCCCCTGATACTTGTTTGCAAGCTTGATCAAAAATGCAATGAATTCGTTTTGCTGATTTTCAGGATGGGGGGCATCCAACAACCTTGTCTTGTACCGGGAGGCACGCCCCATATCATTACGGTCATAGCTCAAAACCACGCGTTCCATGGGCTGATTTCGGAGGGCGCGTATTACACCCAGACCAACGGTATGGGCTCCAACAATGATCACAGGTGGCAAGAGAGCCGGTTCAATCATTTTGCCTCAATGGGTATTTAAGCATGATCCATGAATTTTCCAAATAAAACAATCCAAAAGGTGATCAAAAAACATTGCTTTGAAAAGTAAAATAACCATCCAAAATTGCATAGATGAATTTTCACACTGTGAACAATCGAGGTATACACCTCTGCTGTGAAGGAATTGGAAAGTATTGAACCAGATGACTATGTTGAGTATACAATTTTGAGGGAAAGATAGTCAAGCCTGAGCCC
>JBDKSY010000122.1:0-3802 GCA_039680395.1 Anaerolineaceae bacterium
CTTGCGCGTTTAAAAGTGATCCCTATGGGATGCATCCCAGCTTTGCAAGCTGATAAGCGATCGCCGGGTTCGAAAAGATCGAGATGTCGTGACCACAGACAATAGGGACAATGATTCCGGTTTTGAACTCTGCTGATCAATGCAGAAGCTGAAACTGGTAGATGGCAATGTATACAGGAGAAATCGTGGTTAAGAGGGTTAAGTTTATGCTTTCGAAAGAAGCTACTCTTCTGATGTTCAACGCAAGCTTTCATGATCAATTCTCTTTTGTCAGATACAAAAAACTTCGGTAACGATATGGGCTGATTTCACCGCATGTGACAGCCTGGCGTACGGCGCAGCCCGGCTCTTCGTCATGACGGCAACTGAGTCCAAAACGACAGATACCCAGATAGGGGCGCATTTCCGGAAAATACCGGGCAAGGTCTTCTCCTTCAAAACCCCAAAGACCAAACTCCCTTAAGCCAGGAGTATCCATCAGCATTCCACCCCCGGGCAGAGGGAATAACTCTGAACTGGTTGTGGTATGGCGTCCTTTGCCGGTATATTCGCTGACTCTACCAGTTCGGATTTTGAGTGCCGGTTGGAGCGAATTAAGGATCGAGCTTTTTCCCGTTCCAGATTGCCCTGATAGGGCAGCAATTTTGCCAGTCAACATTTCCTGGAGGTTCTCCATGCCTTGACCGGTAAGGGTGCTGATCTCAATCACGGGATAACCAACCTTGCGGTATTCATCCAACACTTCCTTTAGATCACGGTGAGTATTTCTGCATTCTTGATCCATTTGATCTATTTTGTTAATGCAGATCAAGACAGGGATATCGGATGCTTCTGCTGAAACCAGGCACCGATCCAACCAGTTCCATTTTGGAGCAGGTTCACGAGCAGCCAATACAGGTACCAGCAGATTCAGGTTGGCAGCTAAATACTGGGGTTGATCGTATCCCGAAGGTTTGGAGCGGGCTGCTCTGCGAACCAGAACATTCCGACGTTCCAACCGCTCGATGATTTCTCTACCTTCAGAATGACGAAAGTAAACGATTTTATCCCCAACTGCAAGGTCACTATGAAAGCTGGAAGATAATGTACAGTTATTTTTTTCTCCATCTTCCCAAATGGTGTAGATAGGTGGATTTTTTTTGATCAAAATTCCCTGATAAAGAGGGGATATATTTGTTTGTTTCATTGTTGTAATCCTTAAAGAAAAACCAGCCCGGGGTTTCCGTGGCTGGTGGGTGGTTCGATGGTTTCCGCATTATAGAACAGAGAAAATTTTAGATTTCGGTAAAAGCAGAAGCCAATTTAAAACAAAAAAGCCACGGAGTGGGGAAAACTCCGTGACCTGATATTGATGAGGTAAACCAAAATCAGGCGTAGTTTCGGAAGATTTTCCTCACAACGTCTATTTGCAAATGGATTACAACTTGGCTAAATACCAAAAACACCGTTCCTTATTCTAGCTTTTCAGCATCAAAATTTTATCACTACTTCTTTTTTATCGTCAAGGATTAATCATTCAATGGAAGCCTGATCGACTTAATTACCATCAGAGAGTGAATTGGTACCAGCTAATACATCTTCCAGTAATATCTGTTGCAATTTTTCCGGTTCCTCAAACATGGGGCTATGGGCAGAATTTTCAAAAGTATAGAACCCTTTCACGGGTGCTTGTAGTTTTTCGAAGTACTCTTTTGCCAATGGATAAGAACAGGTGTAGTCATATATGCCGTGAAAAAAGTAGACAGGAACATCCAACTCGGGCACTTTTAAAGACAAATCTGTGATCAACATTTCATTCCAGACAATGCTCACCCCAGACTGGGATTTGGCACGCCACATGTTGATTTTCTCCTTCAAGGTGTATTCCCGGATAGCCAGTGATGGAAGAAATATCCCGGTGAAAACAGAATCCATATCATGAGTGGTACCAATCCCCAGGAGATGCATGGCAGGGTCACGTAACTTAATGTAGCCATCTGGTGTACCTTCAGCCATCGTGACGGGTGTAGCTTCAAGTTTTTGCACCATTCGTTGGTTACCATTTATTCTAAATTGTTGCAGCATGTACTCATAAGCCAGTTGTTCTGATCTCAATTGGTAAGACATCTGTGCTTCACCAAGATAAGCATAGTAAAGCTCTGGCGCTTGTGCAGCAGCCTGAATACCAATAAAGGTTCCTCCAGAATGACCCATGATGTAAATCTTGTCTTTCTTGAAGCGGTCGCGCAGGTAATTCGTTAAAGCCAATGTGTCTAAAATCAACTGATCCATGGTCATTGACTCAAGAGGAATATCAGGGCTGTAAGACATACCGGAGCCACGTTGCTCCCACCAGACAATTGTGAATAACTCTTCCAATCCGGTTGGATATTTTTTTGTCAAGAAGAAATCTGGCATTCCACCATGGAGGTAAAGTAATACTGGATGCGACACATCTTTGCTCTGGATGAACATACCTTGCTTTACATCATTGATGGTAACAAAGGTTTTCTCAGAAAGACTTTGGGGAGGAATATTTCCAGCATCATCGACGAATGGTTCAATTTTTCCTGGGCTTAATACCAGCAAGATCCCTGTGGAAATGATCAAACATGCCAGAACAAGAATAAACGGTATCCACATAATGTACCTTCCCTTTCGTACGACAGATGGAGGAAACAGTCTTTTCGATTTAATACTTGCCATCATAAAAACTCCGAGTGTAAATAAAAAAATCATCTTCTTTCTCTACGTAAAAAAACTAACAATGACAGGATTTATTAGAGATTCCAGAATAGAGACATTAGAATCTCGTTTTGAAAGTTCTCCAAAATGTGGACCGACTGGTGGATCATTTCGTTGATCCGCTCCAGGCTGTGGTTGGAGCGGATCGTGTAACGGTGTTCCAGAGGAAAGCCAAAGACCATGATTCCTTCAGCTGGATTTTCTTTCATACTCAAATAACTTCAGTACTGAAGAGGCAACCTATGGATAGCTTTCTGCAGTGATACAAAGTCGCCGATGGTTTGTTTTCTTCTGTTCATGCCTGGCTTTTCGTTGGGCATCATATTTTCATTGAAAGGTGCTGAACTTCTTTACTCGCCTAAAAACTTCTATGCAGATGCCTGAAGCTACAAAGACAGCCATATTTCATCCAGACATGCCTACCGAACTCTCCCATAGACGTCACTTGCATAACCTGAACCTATAAAGAAATTGGATTCCAGCGAAGCATTGCTGGTTCCCTTAATATTTATATCCTCTCAATTCTTACCTTGCAAAACATCATTTGTGATCTCGACGATCCGGTTCACCTGGGTAATATAAATAAAGTGGCTGCCATCCACTACTTCATATTTTGCTTGTTCGCCGATCCGTGCAAGGTGATCAAATTGATATTGCTGAGGGGTCAGATTCGCCTTATTAAGCTGTGCGTTTGCTGTTTCAAAGGTTTGTTTGGAAATGATTTTGAAATACGGGATAGATTTCGGAAAAGGAAGATCCATGGTTTGCTTTATAAATTCTGCTGAATTCGAAAGTTGCTCAAAAATATTGTCGTTCATAGTAAAGCCTGCATATACCAGTGAATCATTGATCTCTTTTTCTGTGTATCCATTGGAAAGCAGATCCTGTTTATTTACTGAAACTGGGCCAAGCAGAGAAGTGATGCCTAACGCCTGTTGAACTTTTGCAACTGGGAGCATCGATTTCACAAAAGCGGGCATTTCTTCATAGTATGCAGTAGAGGTACTATCGAGGGCGATGATTGCTTCTACTTCTTCGGGGTACTTTGCAGCGTAATATTCGCTATATACACCAGATA
>JBDKSY010000123.1:0-2016 GCA_039680395.1 Anaerolineaceae bacterium
GAACACGTTTAAGGTCAACCGCCTTGGTCACCATGGGAGAAAAGCGGAATATTGCATCACTGATGGAAGCATAATGGCGCGAGTCTGTGCCACCCAGCATGATGAAAGGAGCCACTGGCACCTGATCAAAAGTATTCTGAATGGCAGTCTGCAATTGTATATACAGAGGAGTATCCGTTGGAGAAGCCGGGATGGGATTCCAACAAGAAAGAGCAACAGGAGAGAATTGCACCCTATCATCTCCGATGATGCGCTTTATCTCTGCAAGTGTCTGATCAACGGTTTGCCCTGGTAATATCCGAAAGTTCACTTTTGCTGTTGCCTGACGTGGCAGGATATTATCCTTTATACCGCCGGCAACAATCGTCACTGCAGTGGTCGTACGGATAGCAGCATTGGTCTGAGGATCGCCGGATAGCTTCTTTACCAGCAAACCACCAAAAAGCCAGGGGTTGGCAAATGCCATTCGCAAGCCAAATGGCAGCAGATAGCCTAAAGATTTCATCATATTTTGAATTGAGGTAAGGTCAGTGGGCATGGGGGATGCCTCCAACTTTGCGAGTGCTGCTGCCAGGATGCCAATCGCAGTCTGTTTGGGTGGCGTTGAGGCATGCCCTGGTTTCCCATCCACGATGAAATCAACAGTCATGTATCCTTTTTCTGCGACCCCAACCAGACCAACTGGACCTGAGATCCCGGGCACCACACCTTCAAGGATACTGTTCCCTTCATCCCACACTGCAGCCAGATGGACACCACGTTCTTTTAAGAGCGCAGATATATGCCCCGCTCCTGCTACACCGCTCACTTCTTCATCATGCCCAAAAGCAATGTAAAATGTACGTTCTGGTTTGAACCCATTTTCCGCAAGCGTTTCAATAGCATCCAGAATGCCAACGAGCTGGCATTTCATGTCAATCGAACCTCGCCCCCAAACAAAACCATCAGAAACCTCACCACTGAAAGGTGGCTTGGTCCATTGTTCTACTGTGGCTGGATCAACCGGCACCACATCTTGATGAGCTGAAAACAGAACTGGCATCAAAGAAGGATCGCTACCTTGCCAGGTATATAAAAGACCATATTCGTTAACGATTTCCAATAAGAGTTGTTCATGCGCCAGTGGGTATCGCTGCTTCAACAATTCGTGGAATTGTCGCAACGCAGTACCATCTGGAATGGAACCCTCATGGTAAGAAATTGTCTGGCATTGCACTGCCGCGGAAAGACTTTCTACCACCCGTTCAAGAGGGAATGCCGGGATGGCCCCGCCAGGTTGGACCGGTGCTCTTTTTCCAAACCGCAGAGTGCGATAAACAAGAATGCTAAAAATAATAACTGCTACACCAATGATGACCCACCAGGTTATTCCCATGAGCCCTCGCTTTCTACTATGGTACTCGCTTTTACCAATCAGATTTTGGTTTCTTTGTAAAGTATATACAACAAAGAAAGAATCCGATATTCGATAATTTGGCGAAAGTGAAAAAGCTGTCACCTCCTTCTTGAACAGCTTCTCTGATGGTTGAAGTTACCTCTCGGTGCCCTGGAGTGACCGGTTAGGTCAGCGGGACTCATCACCATCATTGCAGAACCTCAACATTTGAGGGTGAAGCGATTTCAGGATTACCAGACTTCCGAAATTTCTAAAAATTTCGGAAGTCTGGTGACTGAACCTGCATAAATTCAGGTCTAGCTTCGGGGGTGATGAATGAGAAAAAAGATTTGGTAATGTGAGGAAGTAACCGGCATTGCACCCAACCAATACGGGTGAGAATCTTGCCTTAAAGAAATAGTGGCATGGTGAGACATATTGCAATAAACAGACTTCCGAAATTTTAAGAGAATTTCGGAAGTCTTGTGATTGGGATTGCTTTGCTTGATTATGTAAAAACACCCACGCTAAAAAGATTTTTCGCGTTTTTCGTGGAAATCTGCCCGATTTCTTTCGAGTTATTACTTTGCTAATCCCGCAGTGAGTTTCTGAAGCAAAGTACTGGCAATGATATTTCCACT
>JBDKSY010000124.1:0-1950 GCA_039680395.1 Anaerolineaceae bacterium
GTATGGAATAAACGCAAAGAGCAACACCCTTATATGTTCTACATGGGAACTGATTTTTGTAAATTAAAAGCTCCTTTGGTGTGGTATGACATTCTTCATGTGTGTGAAGTTTTATCGCAGTTTCCATGGTTGCATGGCGACCCCAGGCTTCTGCAAATGTGGGAGATCGTTGCACATAAGGTAGATGAAGATGGTTGCTACACTCCCGAATCCATCTGGACAGCGTGGAAAGATTGGGAGTTTGGGCAAAAGAAAGTGCCTTCACGCTGGTTGACTCTTTTAGTAATACGAATTCAAGCCAGGATGAATTCTTTATGAATTAATAATAGATGAAAAAATGGAAAAATTCCTTGACACGACTTTGAAAAGCGTGTACTATCGTTTTCAGAATTGCAGCATAACAATTGAATACGGATGAATTAGCGGCTGAATCTCATATAATTACATTATGAGACAACGAGGTGGAGGTTCCCCTCTGCGAAGAGGGAGTTAACCCGGGTGGGGGCAATACCGGGGAAAATCGAATGATCAGCGGATGCCTCTGAGGCCTGGTCACAGGTTTCTTTCTTCCCATCAAAATGCAACGTGTCAAATATGCCTGGCGACAGGCATTACAAAACCGATGCAGTGGCCTGGTTAATTCCAGTATGATTTTATAATTGTGGGAATACCCCGAACAATTAACTGTCCAATTTGCTGCAGATTGGAGTCTTTTGGATTTGTGTGGAGGTTAATATGGATAAAAAAGAGTTGTTGGAACGTGTGCAGGCTGATGGCGTAAAATTCATGTCTTACCAGTTCACTGATGTGAACGGCATGGTAAAAAGTGTCGAAAGCCCTGTAGAACAACTGGCCGGCGAATTGGATAATGGGGTTTGGTTTGATGGCTCGTCTGTAGAAGGTTTTGCCCGCATTCAAGAAAGCGATATGCATTTACGCATTGATACCGACAGCTATGCTGTATTACCCTGGAGCCCGGTTGATGCACGCAGAGCACGTGTATTCTGTGATATTTACCTGCCAGATATGACACCTTTTGCTGGTGATCCACGGGGGACATTGAAGCGCATGACTGCAAAAATCAAAGAACGCGGCTGGACTTTTAATGTAGGCCCCGAGCCAGAATTCTTCCTGTTCCGCCCAACGAACGGTGGAAGCATCCATCCAGTGCCACATGATGTAGGTGGATACTTTGATTTTTCACCTCATGATGAAGCAGTAAGGGTACGGACCGAATTGATGCAGGCTCTCATGAGCATGGGATTGGAAATCGAAGTGGGACACCATGAAGCTGCATTAGGACAACATGAGATTGATTTTCGATTTACCGATGCCGTCAGGGCTGCTGATAATGTGCTGACCTTGAAATACACTGTCAAGGCGATTGCCGCGCAGCATGACCTGGTTGCTTCATTCATGCCCAAACCCATTTTTGGTATCAATGGATCAGGGATGCACTGCCACCAATCTTTATCGGATACCAAAGGCAATAACTTGTTTTATGATGCCAATGATAAGTACAACTTATCAAAAATTGCCTATGGTTTCATTGCGGGGCAGTTGTACCATGCCAAAGCCCTTTCAGCTATTGTAGCGCCAAGTGTGAACTCGTATAAGCGATTGGTACCCGGGTATGAAGCTCCTGTCTATATTGGATGGGCTCAAACCAATCGTTCAGCTCTTATCCGTATTCCTCATCATTCACAAGGATTGGATAATGCGACCCGTGCTGAATTACGCTGCCCGGATCCTTCCTGCAATCCGTATCTTGCCATGGCAGCCATGCTGGCAACCGGTTTAGACGGGATAGATAGCAATATTAAAATTCCAGAGCCTTTGAACGATATTAATATCTATGACCTCACAAGTAGTGAGCGGAAAGAACTGGGTATAGAAGATCTGCCAGGTTCATTGATCAAGGCATTGGATGAATTGGAAAAAGACACTATA
>JBDKSY010000125.1:0-15829 GCA_039680395.1 Anaerolineaceae bacterium
ATTAATTCGTGGAGGGCTCTGACTGCCTGTTCATCGTCTTTGCTTGCTACTACAAGGCTTATAGACACATCGGATGAACCATGTGCAATTGCCAATACATTGATCCTATACTCGCCAAGCTTGTGAAAGATCAATCCGGCCACTCCAGGGGTATCATGGGTGCCTGCACCCACAATGGTGATAATGGACACATCGTCTGTTGCCCAAACCCGGTCAATATCCCGGTTGACCAATTCCAGAGCGAAAGTTTTCTTGATCGCTTGCAGAACTGCATCAGAAGTTTCTCCTGGTACTGCAAAGCAAATGGATTGTTCTGAAGATGCCTGCGTGATCAAAGGGACGCTTGTGCCAGTGGAAGCCACTGCTCCAAAAGCGCGGGCTGCCACACCAGGAACCCCCAACATTCCGCGTCCTTCAACCGTTACCAGTCTTTGTTTGCGAATGGCGGTGACCGCCTTGATCACTCTATCAACTTTCGCTGCTCTTCCATTTTGGTGATTGATGATCAGGCGTGTGCCCGGGTTAGATGGATTGAAAGTATTGCAAATTCGTAAACCAATGCCTGCTTCGATCACAGGGCGAACCGCTTTGGGATGCAGCACCTTTGCACCATAATAAGCCAATTCAGCGATCTCCTCATAACTGATCTCTGGAATGGTGTGGGCATCTGGTACAAGGTGAGGGTCAGCGGTCATCACACCATCCACATCCGTCCATATCCAGATATCGTCAGCTGGGAGAAGCGCACCTAATAGTGAGGCAGAATAGTCACTGCCACCTCTTCCCAGTGTGGTTATCACCCCATCAGGTGTGGCGCCAATGAATCCGGTAACGATGGGCACAATTCCTTCAGCAAGGTAAGGTTCAAGGACTGAATGGATCGCTTTAGCGGATGCTTCCATATCGGGATGGGCATTCTGGAAGTTATTATTCGTGACGATCAGGTTGGTTGATTCAACAAACTGCGATGGCAAACCTTTTTCCTGGCAAACGGCTGCCAGCAGGCGGACACTCCATCTTTCTCCCAGAGATGCCACCGCATCCAACGCGCGTGGGCTGGCTTCTCCAATCACATTGATCGCACGGCATAGATCCACAAAAGTAGTGGTTAGTTGGGCTATCTCTTGCCTGACAACTTCCAAGCGATCAGGGTTGGTTATCAACTCCCTTGCAACTTTTTCATGGTTCTCTTTCAAGGCCCGTTCCGCATTCAGAAGAGGTTGCAAATTCCCCTTGGCGGCATTCAATGCGCAATCCAAAAGAATGTTTGTCACACCTGACATTGCAGAAGTGACCACTACCACTCTATCCCAATCTGTTCTGGCATTTTGGATGATATCTACTGTTTGTGTGATTGCCTGCGCTGACCCAACCGAGGTACCACCAAATTTCATTACCAATGTTTTTTGAGGTTTGCGATCCATGTTCATTCCATCTCCCAAGCAAAGAATAAAAAAGCGCCCCACATTCCTGTGGAGCGCTTATGGTTCGATGATCCGGTATTTTCTTCTACCCAAACACCAAAACCCCACAGGGAATCCGTGAGGATGTAGTAGTTTGAGTAGTAGTGTGTTGGTTCTGGTACATATTGAACGTATTTATATCATCAGGGTATTTCAACGTCAAGAGGGTGATTCCCTTACAAATTTATCAGGATTATTTTACGAAATATTTCCAGCTATTTCTCGATTTCAGATTGAAGACACTGGAGAAAACCAGCCAGTTTTTGATCTGGCTGCTGGCGGGTGACTGCAAGGATGGGCTGGGTGAGCGTATTGGCATCCGTTCCTTCGATTGGAATACTTTTTACACTTTCGTTCAGCCAACGGGAAGGAATGAATCCCATCGCTGATGGATTTTCTGCGACAGATTGAAGCACTGCTTCTGCGTTTGGTGCAATCCAGGCAAAGGGGTTGCGTGAAGGTTGAACTTCCATAGCACTGACCAGAATTTCCAACCCTTCATCTCCAGAAGGGACTGTCCACCAGGCAATGTCTCCTTCTATTGGAGAACCGATCTGCTGCCATTGCGAAATTTCACCATCAATGATGGCAGTGAGCTGCTCCACTGTCAGGCTGGAAATCCCATTTTCCGGGTTTACGATGATGGATAAATCATCTGATCCAAGCTCATAAATCGGCAGGGTTTCGACCGGTGTCTTGCCCCAGGTGATCGTTACATCCGATTTTTGAAAATTAATCTCAGAGGGAGCAGCATCCAGCAGGAATACTCCCATTTCTGGATCCTGCAGAGTGCACTTATGAAGGATGGGTTTCATCCAACCCAGGGATGGTGTGATCTGTACATTCCATACGGTCAATGTGGGTTGAGCTGCCGGAGTGGATGAAGCACACCCGGCAATGAGAACAACCAACAGCAGACAAATCAGTCTTTTAGCGAATTGCATATACTCCTATGGTGAGCAAACCTAAAACCACACAGTATATGGCAAAACCTTTAAATGAGTGCCTGTTCAAAAAAGATAACAACCAGTGAATGGAAAGATATCCCACTACTGCGGCAGCAATGAACCCTGCTGCCAGAATGGGGAGAAAACTGGTAAAGTTGGGTATTGCCACCAGGTCTCCAATGCTCAAAACTCCCGCGGCGACGAAAATGGGAATAGACATGAGAAATGAGAACCTGGCTGCAGCAGGGCGTTCCAGGTGGCGCAGCATTCCGGCTGAAATGGTAGACCCAGAACGGGAAACACCTGGGAAGATGGCTAAGGCTTGTGCCAATCCAATAAGAATTGCATCCAGCCAGCCCAGTTTGGAAAGATTTCGGGTTCGCTTTCCTAACCATTCAGCCAGGAACAGTAATATGGCTGTAACAAGCAGGAAGATACCAACTGCCAGTGCTGAATGGAATGCCGCCTCCACCTGGTCTTTGATCAATAATCCAAAGATGCCAGCGGGGATGGTGGCTAAAACGACCAGAAGCCCCAGACGGGCAGGTTCGTTATCCTTGAGGCTGCGAGTGCGCAGCGCCTTCCAGCATCCCACCAGGATCTGCCAGATGTCTTTCCAGAAATAAACCACTACTGCCACCAGAGTTCCCAATTGAACAAGAACATCAAAAGGAAAAACCACCTGTTCATCCAGATTCCAGTTAAAAAAGAATGGAACCAGAACAAGATGCGCAGAACTTGAAATGGGTAAAAATTCTGTGATCCCCTGAATAATACCTAAAATAATTGATTGCAGGAACGTCATTGAATGATCTCCATTGAATTATTGTTTAGAGAATACTTTTCGTAAAATTCTACTGCAAATTGCTCATAACGATGCTCAAATATTGCCTGCCGGGCAGCTTGAGCCAGTCTCAACAGGGTTGTGATGTTGTGAATGGATAGAAGTGTAGAAGCCAGCATCTCGCGAGCTACGATCAAGTGGCGGATGTATGCCCGAGTGAATCCCTGGCAGGCATAACAGGGGCAGGTTGCATCAATTGGCTGCGAATCATGCGCATAGGTTGCGTTCAGCATATTCATGCGTCCAGTGAGGGTCATGGCAGCCTGATGGCGCGCCAGGCGGGTGGGAAGCACACAATCGAATATATCAATCCCACGTTTTATTCCTTCAACCAGGTCTTCTGGTGCACCCACACCCATGAGATAGCGTGGCTTATCAGCCGGTAAAACAGCGTTCACCACCTCGATCATGGCAGCCATTTCAGCTTTGGTTTCTCCCACAGACAGCCCGCCGATGGCATGACCTGGAAATCCCAGAGATGCAATGAATTCTGCTGACTGCTGGCGAAGATCAGGAAAAATACCCCCCTGTACGATACCAAATAACGCCTGATCAGGGCGATCATGCGCTTTAAGGCATCGCTCTGCCCAACGATGGGTATGCTGCATGGCTGTGGCGATATTTTCGCGATCATATGGATAGGCACATTCATCAAACGCCATGATGATATCTGAACCCAATTGCTCCTGAACCTCAACGGATTTTTCGGGCGTCAGGCGCTGCATCGAACCATCAATATGGCTTTTGAAGGTAACACCATCTTCATCAATTTTTCGAGTTTCGGCCAGCGAAAAGACCTGAAAACCCCCTGAATCGGTCAAAATGGGTTGCGGCCATTGCATAAATTGATGCAATCCGCCCATTTCTGCCACCAGTTCAGCGCCTGGGCGCAGGAAAAGATGGTAAGTATTTGCCAGCACCAGTGATGCACCGGTTTCTTTCACCTGTGCGGGGGTGAGGGCTTTTACCGTTGCTTGTGTTCCTACCGGTGCAAAAATGGGCGTAGGAATATCGCCGTGCGGAGTGTGAAACACACCTGCGCGGGCGTTTCCATCTTGTGCGAGAAGTTCATAGGTAAATATTGATCTCATAATTATGCCAAATTCCAAAAGAGTGATAGACCGATCAAGATGATCACAATTGTAATCAATGTCAGAGGGAATCCAACACGAACAAAATCTTTGAAGCGGTACCCCCCAGGTTCCATGACCATAAGGTTTACTGGATGTCCATATGGTGTAAGGAATCCCAGAGAGCAGCCGAGTGCGACTGCCATGGTCAGGCTGCGTACATCAGCGCCAGTCTGAGAGGCAACAGAAAAAACAATGGGAATGAGCACCAGGGCAGAAACCTGGCTGCTCATGAATTGCGTGAAGATCAGGGCAAGCAAGACCAAAATGGCTGCTATCCATAAAGGGGAGAGGTGTAGTTGCTGAAAACCGATGGAATTGATGAGAAAATCTGCCAGCCCGCTGGTACGAATGGCAATGGAAAGAGGCCAGATGCCTGCGATGAGAAAGATGACCTTCCATTCGATTGCCTGATATGCTTCGGAAGGTTTGATGCAACCGGTGACCAGCATCAAGACCGCACCTGCCATGACGCCCACTGCTACGGGTATCAGGTTGGCTGCGGTGATTGCCAGCGTCAAAAAGGTAATGACCAGTGCAACGAGCATCTTGCCAGGGCGTTCAACTACTTCAATGTCATCCCTCGAAAGCAACTGACCAACATCCTTTCCGAGGACAATTATTTGATCGGCTGGTTCCTGAAGCGACGAAGCAACACCAGATTGGGGATGCTGTGATAAAACAGGAGAACCTGGCAGAAGGTTTCTGCCCAGCGTCATCAGGTAAAGGGCTCCAGCCAGAACGATTGGAATTCCTATCGGGAGAAAATCCAGCATTCCAAATTCCTTATATCCGGCGGTACGTAAAGCACCACTGGCGATGATGTTGGATGTAGTGAACAATGTTGCCATACCACCCAGGAGGGTGCCATAACTTAATGGGATCAACAACCGGCCAGGGGAAATCCTGGTTTTTTGGGAAAGAGTCATGACAGAAGGTAACAGGATCCCGACTGCCGCAACATTATTCATAAATAGAGAAAACCCTGCGGAGATCAACACCACCCACAGGATCATCCTTTTTTCTGAATTCCTACCCAGATGAGCAAGGATCCTGCTGATGCGGGTGGAAATTCCTGTCAGATGCAGCCCTTCAGAAATAATGAATATTCCGATCAAAGTCATAACGGGTGAGCTGCTGAAACCCGAAAAAATCTCATCCGGCTTTACCAACCCCATCAGTCCTAAAATAACCATTGTTGCTAATGCCAAAATATCAGGTCGAAAACGATCGCTGATGATAAGGATGGCAAAAATCACGGTAATGATCAGGGTAAACAGGCCAGAATTGCTCATTGCGACTGATTATATCTGAAAATACCTCTTGCTTGATGGTGGCTGCGCGTTTATACTTGCGCAATGGAATCTTCAATTTGCACCAGTTGGTTAGAAATAAATCTTGGGGCAATTCAAAAGAATATTCACCTGTTGCAGAAAATGACGGGCAAACAGGTTATGGCGGTAGTGAAAGCCAACGCATACGGGCATGGAATGCCAGAGGTGGTGAAGGCTGCTTTTGGAGCTGGCGTTACCTGGTTTGGTGTGGCTCGTGTAGAAGAGGCTGTTCAGGTGTTAGAGTCAGCACCACAGGCAAGGGTGTTGGTGATGGGGTATACCCCTCCAGAAATGGTTGCAGAAGCAGTCAATCGAAATATCACCCTGGCGGTCTATGATATGGATACGGCTGCCATGTATTCAGATAAGGCCGGGAAAGTTGGCGGCAGTGCTACGGTTCACCTGAAATTTGATACAGGGATGGGTAGACTAGGATATCAAAGACAGGATTGTGTTGAATTTGCTAGAAAAGTAATGGAATTTCCTCATCTGGAATTGGAAGGGGTGTTCACCCATTTTGCCAGAGCAGATGAGCCTGAATTAGCTACCACTTCTGACCAGATCAAGTTATTTAATCAAATCCTTTCCGACTTACGAAAGAACAAGATTCAGCCTTCGTTGGTGCACGCCAGTAATTCCGCAGGGACACTCAATTATCCGGATGCCCGGTTTAACATGGTAAGGACAGGCATCTCAATATATGGCATGAATCCCTCGCTGACAACACCATTGCCAGCAGATTTTCAACCTGCACTTTCCTTCAAATCACGGTTGACTTCTGTAAAGATGCTGCCTGCAGGACATGGTATCAGTTATGGGCATCATTATTTCACCCCAAAAGAAGAGAGAATTGGTGTGGTGGGGGTTGGATATGCTGATGGTTTCCGGAGAGTTTTTGGTGGTCATGCACTGGTACATGGAAAGAAAGCCCCTGTGGTTGGTGCAGTATGCATGGATCAATGTATGATACTACTGGATGAAATTCCTGAAGCGAAAATTGGCGATGAAGTGGTGTTGATCGGCAGTCAGGGAAATGAACGGATTCGAGCAGAAGATCTGGCAGAAGAATGGGGAACCATCCCTTACGAAGTGGTTTGTGGTATGTCTGCCCGTTTGCCACGGATTTATATCAAGTAATCAAGTTTTGGGAGAGTACAGTTGAATAATCATTTTCCACCACAGAAAAAGTGGTTGGTGAGACCTACCATACCTGAAGAAATCAGTCAGGAGCTTACTGGTTATCCAACCATACTGCAGCAATTGCTTTACAACCGTGGCATTCATTCGCAAGAAGAAGCAGAAAAATATTTAAATGCGCAGGGAAGCTTATATGACCCATTCCTTTTGATGGGAATGGAGAGAGCTGTTGAGCGAATTCTTCAAGCGTTGGAAAAGCAAGAATCCATCGCGGTTTACGGTGATTATGATGTTGATGGAGTGACTGCCACCGCGTTGCTGGTGCAGGCATTGAAGGCAATGGGTGGCAAGGCAAAGGGGTTCATCCCAAACCGGTTTGAAGAAGGTTATGGTTTAAGCAATGAGCCTCTCCAGAAGTTATATGAAGAGAACATAAGTTTGATCATCACTGTGGATTGCGGTATTCGTTCCTGGCAGGAAGTGGATTTTTGGAAGGGTCTGGGAAAGGATATGATCATCACTGACCATCATGAGCCGCGGGGGAAAGTGCCCGACGCGCTGGCGGTGATCTGTCCAAAACAGGAAGGGGATAGCTACCCCGAAAAGAACCTGGCAGGAGTTGGATTGGCTTTCAAACTTTGCGAAGCGCTCTTTAAAAAACATCCATCTTCAAAAAATGCGGAAGATTTCTATGACCTGGTGGCAGTAGGGACAGTAGCAGATATTGTTCCTCTAACAGGAGAAAATCGCACACTTGTAAAAGCAGGGCTGACAAAACTGCATTTTGGGCTACGACTGGGTTTGCGTTCTCTGGCAAATGTGGCAGGTATTTCCATTGAAAAGCTTAACGCACGCGATATTGGCTTTGGGATTGGTCCCCGTTTGAACGCTTCAGGCAGGTTGGATACCGCTCAAATGGCTTATGACCTGCTGATGGCAGAGGATAATAATAAAGCTGGATTGTATGCCCAGCAGCTGGATGACCTGAACCGGAAACGGCAGGTACAAACCCGCGAACATGTAGAAAAGGCTGAACTGCTATTGGCTGAAAAACCTGGGGCAGATATCATCATTGCATTTGACCCTGAATTTAACAAAGGGATCGTTGGATTGGTGGCATCAAAGTTAGTAGAAAAATATTACCGTCCGGCAATAGTGGGTCAAATTGAAGAGGGACAGATCCGCGCTTCCTGTCGTTCGATCCCTGAATTTCACATCACAAAAGCGTTGGATGAATGCGCTGACCTGTTTGAGCATCATGGCGGGCATGCCATGGCAGCAGGTTTTACCTTGCGTCCAGAAAACGAGGTGGCTTTTCGGGAACGCCTGGAGAGTATTGCGAAAAGGGAGTTAGGGGAAATTGAATTAAACCCTGAACTGATCATTGACCAGGAGATCCAGCTTGAAAAAGCCAGACCTGTGGAAATTTTTGACACCCTGTCAAAATTGGAACCAGCCGGTCAGGGCAACCCTGAAGCGGTTTTTTGTTCCAATAATGTACAGGTTTTGCAATATAAAGATGTAGGAGAAGGCCGGCATTTGAAGTTAAAACTGAAAGCAGGAGGGGTCATATATAATGCCATTGCTTTTCGCCAGGGATATTGGAAGGATTCCATCCCACAACTGATTGATATAACATATACCTTTGAAAAGAATTCTTTCCGTGGTATTGAAGAAACCCAGTTGAATATTCGAGACATAAAACCATCACACAATATTTCATTGGAAAAAGAAAATGAAACACCGATTATCTCGTAGAGTAACCGCAATTTGTCTTGGTTTATTTGTAGCTTTCTTATGGTCTACATCCTGGGTGTTGATCAAGTTTGGATTGGAAGACATCCCGGCGATCACCTTTGCCGGGCTTCGGTATGGAGTAGCCACTCTCTGCCTTCTTCCATTTTTGATCAAGAAAGAGAACATCCAAAGTATTAGAAACTTAAAAAAACGAGAATGGTTGGGGCTAATTTTACTGGGAGTGCTATGGTACGCTGTCGCGCAGGGTGCTCAATTTTTAGGGTTGAAAGTTTTGCCAGCCATGACAGTCACTTTATTGCTGAACATGACTCCATTGATCGTCTCGATGTTGGCGGTGGTTCTCTTACATGAGATGCCTTCGAAGGTGCAATGGATAGGAATGGCGATCAATCTCATTGGAGTTGGGCTTTACTTCTTCCCTTCCGCTTTCGAAAATGCTCAAATCATTGGGGTTGTGGTTGTTTTAATCGGGGTTTTAGCCAATGCGTTTTCTTCTATTTTAGGGAGAGGGATCAACCGAACAGGAAAAATTCCCGTGATGGTAGTAACGACCATCAGCATGGGGATAGGAGCTGTTTTGCTACTGGTAACTGGAGCAATCTCACAGGGTATCCCTGCAATTTCCTTAAAGGGCTGGGGAATTATCCTCTGGCTGGCAGTCCTCAACACTGCCATTGCTTTTAATCTCTGGAATTACTCATTGAGAACTGTAACTGCCATGGAATCAAGCCTGATCAACAGTACCATGCTGATCCAGATCGCTCTCCTTGCCTTCTTTATTCTTGGAGAGAAACTGACTCCCCAGCAATGGGTGGGAATGGCATTCGCTGCAATTGGCGTGGTCTTGGTTCAAATACGGTTGAATGGAAAAAAGAGTTCCAGTTGAAAGTCAATCTACGAACCGGTATTTGATCAAAGTCCACATTGCTTCAAAGGCATCTTTGGTTTTGATTTTTTTGCCCTGGCTGTAATCACGCGGGAAAAAGGCAATAGGGACTTCTACGATGAGTACTTTTCGTTTAAGAATTTTTGCCGTAAATTCAGGCTCGAAATCGAACCGCCTGGCATGGAGGGTCATTCCCTGAACGACTTCTTTGCGGAAGACTTTATACCCCGTCTCCATATCGCTTAAGATGTTGTTATATAAAATATTCGTAACGAACGTCAATAACTTGTTGGCCACCATATTCCAGAATAGGATAGGGCGCCTGGCTGCGCCTAAAAATCTCGAGCCATAAACAACATCCGCCAATCCCTCATAGATAGGCTTTAAGAGATTGGCATACTCCCTAGGGTCGTATTCCAGGTCGGCATCCTGTATTATGATCACATCACCAGTTACGTGATCAATCCCAGTACGAACGGCGCTGCCTTTTCCCAAATTCTTTTCGTGCAAAATTACTCTTACACCTTCTTTTCCATCCATTTCAGCAAGTAGCGCACGTGTACCGTCGGTGGAGCCATCATCAACGATCACAATTTCCTCTGGAATATCGGTTGCTTTAACCCGTTCTATAATGGTGGTTATGGTAGAAGCTTCATTAAATACTGGAATTATCACACTTATTTTCATGAGTTTTATTATAAAAGAGCTTAAAGACCTGCGCAAGCGGCTTAAGAATGGTGTGTGCTATAATCTACATCATATAAATTCGAGTGTGAGGGAAGAGATATGACCAGTATGCCTGCCAGGCCACCTGCTTCTGCAACTGCGCCGACTGCAACATCTTCAGCTTTTATTCCACCACCTATCAATAAAATTGAAGATACCGGTTTGTCATTGTTATGGTTACAAGATCTGGTATTGAAGGTCATGTATTTCCAGGGGTATATGAGTGGCTTCAAGGTAGCTGAACTGATTGCTCTGCCATTTGCCGGAGTGGTTGATCAGGTGATGGAAGCTTTAAAAAGGGAAAAACAGGTCGAAGTTCGGTCTTCACAAATGGGATTGGGCGAGGGCGCTTACACGTATGCCATCACTGGCGCGGGAATTGCCAGGGCACGCGAAGCACTGGAACGCAGCCAATATGCAGGACCAGCTCCGGTACCATTATCAGACTATATTGTTTCCTGCCAGAAACAAAGCCGCTCGCGTACACTGGTTTCGACCAAAGTCATGAAGCAGGTATTATCCCAGCTCACACTGAATGAAAAAACCTTTCACCGGCTTGGACCAGCAGTGAATTCTGGAACATCCATTTTTCTTTATGGCCCACCTGGAGATGGCAAGACGAGTGTGGCACGCGCCATTGGAAGCATGGTACTCTCGCAAACGATGTATATCCCCTTTGCGTTGTTTGTAGATGGTCAGGTGATCAAGCTATACGACTCGGTGAACCACCAGCTTGCCCCGGACGATGAACCCACTCCTCCAGGGAGTGGTGGATTAAGAGCTGGAGCCAGAAAAGACCCTCGTTGGCTCCGGATCAAGCGACCTTTCATTGTTACCGGTGGTGAACTTACCCTCACTGGTCTGGACCTGGTTTTTGATGATGTACGTAAGTATTACGAAGCACCTTTCCAGGTGAAAGCAAATGGCGGTATTTTGCTTATTGATGATTTCGGCAGGCAGCAGGTTCGTCCACGCGACCTGTTGAACCGTTGGATCGTGCCGTTGGAAAACCGGATAGATTATTTATCTCTGCATACGGGCAGAAAGATAGAAGTACCGTTCGACGTGCTGGTAATTTTCTCTACCAACCTGCCACCAAAAGATCTGGTGGATGAAGCTTTTTTGCGGCGGCTCCGCCATAAAGTTGAAATTGGAGATCCCAGTTTCGATGAATATCGTGAAATATTTAAGAGAGTGGCTACCCAAAAAGGGATACCCTATAATGAACCAGGGTTGGCTTATCTGCTGCAGGAATGGTATGTGAAGCGAAACCGAAAATTACGCGCTTCTCATCCGCGTGATCTGTGTGACCAATTGTTGGATATTGCACATTATCTTGGCGTTGAACCTGTCATGAGCCAGGAAATGTTAGATCGTTCTGCTGAGGCTTATTTCGTAGACCTATGAACTTTTTACGCTCATTTACACAACCTGTTATATTTGCTCATCGTGGTGCTTCTGGATATGCACCTGAGAATACTATCGCAGCTTTTGAGTTGGCAGTTTCGATGGGGGCTGATGCTATCGAACTGGACGCAAAATTATCTGGTGATGACGTTGTCATGGTTATGCATGACCAAACAGTGGACCGTACCACAGACCAGAGTGGGAATCTGCGCAGCTTCACGGTTGACCAACTGAAGCAAATGGATGCTGGCAGTCGCTTTGATGCCAAATTCGCTGGTGAAAGAATTCCTACCCTGGCTGAAGTGTTCGAAGCGGTGGGTCAAAAAACCTTCATCAATGTTGAGTTGACCAATTATCAAACTTCTAGAGATGGATTGGTAGACAAGGTGATCGAATTAGTTGATCGGTACGCCATGAACGAACGGATCATTTTTTCTTCATTCTTTCCCAGCAATCTTATGCGGGCGCACAAGTTAAAACCTCATATTCCTGCTGCGCTCCTTTGCCTTCCAGGTAAAGAGGGTATGGTGGCGCGCAGTTTTGCCGGCAAATGGATCTCACCCGAATTGATCCACCCTTATTTTTCAGACGTGAATGCAGTCATGGTAAACCGAGAGAAGAAAAGACATCGCAGAGTGCATGTCTGGACGGTGAATGAACCTGATGAAATGAAACGCCTCCTTGACCTGGGTGTGCAGGGTATCTTTACTGATTTCCCCGATACTGCCATTCAACTGAGGGGTTAATAGTGAAATTCAGGTTCGTGTCAACTGGTATGCTGATCATTGTCCTGCTCATGACAGTAAGCAGCCCGGTTGTACCCGTATTGGCTCATCCCTCTCAGCAAGCAGATCCTTCAGTTTTGGCAGCCCAAATGCTGGCAGCGATGACGCCAGAAGAAAAAGTAGGACAGTTGTTCCTGGTAACCTTCCAGGGAAACTTAGCCGATACTGCCACATTGAAAGATTTAATTAGCACACATCACATTGGGGGAGTGGTTCTGAAATCTGCCAATGATAATTTTGCAGGTTCAACCGACACACTCGCAAAAGCTTATGCTCTGACAACCGGCATCCAACAGTTGGAATGGGATGCTTCGCAGGTAGTACAATCCAACCCAAATACCAACGAGCAATTTTCTCCACAATATATTCCTTTATTCATCAGTATTGCACAAGAAGGAGATCTATCTCCTTATGATCAGATCATCAATGGGATGACTCCTCTTCCCAATGAAATGGCGATAGGTGCAACCTGGGATACCAGCCTGGCAAAACAGGTTGGTTCTGTTCTAGGAAGTGAACTGAGCAACCTGGGGTTCAACCTTCTACTCGGGCCTTCTTTAGATGTGCTGGAAGTCTTGCAGGTGGAAGGGGGAAAAGACCTGGGAACGCGTACCTTTGGCGGAGATCCATTCTGGGTAGGTGAAATGGGGGCTTCATATATCCAGGGTGTTCACACCGGTTCCAATGACCGGATGGCAGTGATCGCCAAATACTTTCCAGGACGGGGAGGTTCTGACCGGCCACCAGATGAAGAAGTCGCAACCGTCAGGAAAAGCCTAGAACAGTTAAAGCAGATCGAATTGGCGCCATTTTTCGCAGTTACCGGTAATGCAACCGATACTTCCATGACCACAGATGGATTGCTGGTTTCGCATATTCGATATCAGGGTTTTCAAGGAAATATTCGAGCGACAACTCGCCCAGTAAGTTTTGATCGTGATGCAATGGATCAATTATTTTCTCTAGATGCTTTTTCTACATGGAGAAATAATGGTGGGGTTGTTGTCAGCGATGATCTGGGAAGCCAGGCGGTGCGACGTTTCTATGACCCAACTGGGCAAACTTTCGATGCACGGCAGGTCGCTCGTAATGCATTTCTGGCAGGGAATGACCTGTTGTATGTGAATAACTTTATTGCATCAGGTGATCCAGACCAATATACGACCATTGTTCGAACTCTCGAATTCTTTACGCAAAAATATCTTGAAGATCCAACATTCATGCAAAGAGTGGATCTATCTGTTCAACGGATCCTGACACTGAAGTACAAAATCTATCAGAACCAGTTTACTTTGGAAAATGTTCTTCCTGCTGAAGAAGGATTGGCCAATATCGGGACATCCAGCCAGGTAAGTTTTGATGTTGCCCGGAATGCATTAACTCTGGTGAGTCCAGATATCAGCCAATTGACGGATGTGCTGCCTGAGCCACCTTTGACGGGTGAGCGGTTATTATTCATTACCGATGTAGTGACAGGAAAACAGTGTTCTACCTGTGAAGAGCAGGGTTCATTAACAGTAAATAGCTTTATTAATGAGGTTGACAGGTTGTATGGATCGCAGGCGGGTGGTCAAATCTATCGGAATTATATGAGCGCTTATTCGTTTACCGACCTGAACTACTTGCTAAAGAATCCTGAAGAACCTCCCGTGCTTAAAGAAGAATTGTCTTTAGCGAATTGGGTGATCTTTTCTATGCTTTCGACCGATCCATCAAGGGAAGAATCTACCGCTTTGAAGAGATTGCTTTCAGAACGCCCTGAACTGTTAAAAGATAAAAAGGTGATCGTATTTGCATTCAATGCCCCCATCTATCTGGATGCAACTGATATTTCGAAATTGACTGCTTACTATGCTTTGTACAGTAAAATTCCCCAATCTGTAGATGTTGCTGCCAGGGCGTTGTTTCAAGAGATTGCCCCAATGGGAAATCTTCCGGTTTCGGTTCCTGGGATCGGTTATGATTTGATCAGTGTCACTGCACCAAATCCTGATCAGATCATTCCTCTCTTTTTAGATCTGCCAACGACTGCTACGCCTACAGCCAATCCAACAGAAACTTCGATAACTCCTTCTCCGACACCTGTTCCAAAATTCAAAGTAGGTGATCTTCTTCCAATACGTACAGGAGTTATCTATGACAACAATAATAACCCTGTACCAGATGGGACAGTCGTCACCTTTACGATCACGGTGGGAGGAGAATCTGGAACTGTTCAACAGGTAAATACTGTCACTCAAGATGGCATAGCGCGTACTGTTTACCATATTACTTCTCAGGGTCTGATGGAAGTCAAGGCCAGTAGTGATCCCGCACTGCTTTCAGAAATTCTTACCCTCAATGCGACATCAGAGACCGTTGCTGTGATCACCATTGTGGCACCAACTCCAATTGCCACGGAAGCAACTGGAGAGGCTACTTCGCCAACGCCTACTGCGACCAGTACACCTGTGCAAGAAGAAACACACCATCCTGGAATTTCAGATTGGTTGCTTTCCATGGTGGTGATCTGGGTGGTAGGTGCCTGTGTATTTTTCACAGGGCGCCGTTATGTCTCTCTTCACTGGGGGTTACGCTGGGGATTATGCTCCATTCTGGGTGGATTACTTTTCTATACAATTTTGGTATTGTTCATACCTGTCAGCCTTCAGTGGTCAGATCCAATAGGTAGAATTGGCCTTATATTTGTATTGCTGTTGGGTTGTGGTCTGGGTTGCGGAGTTGGATACATCTGGAGGAATAGATATTTACAGACAAGCACGAGAAAGCAAAGGCAATAAGCTGTTTCGTTAAAAAAATTCTTAATGGAATGGGGGAGTTATCGAATTATCGTCAAGAATAAAGTCAGAATAGTGACACCCATCACTGCCCATAAGAGCAGGCTATCAGGTTTTGTACGCAACATATCACGGGTGCTTTCTGCCCCATTTTTCACAAAGGTACGAACGGGGAGTGGTATATCGCCAAAAAGGCTTTTTCTGAAATGATTAATGGTTTCGGGACGGTCATCAGGGTGTAAATTCATTGCCCAGAGGATTGCCCGCTCGACCCTTGGACTGATCTGGGGGTTGATCTGACGCGGAGCGATCAAACTTTCAGGATTTAAGAAACGGGTTCGGGCTTCAGGAGGGGGTTGATTGGTAAGCAAATGATAAATAGTGGCACCAAAGGCATAAATATCGCTGCGGGCATCTGTATGGGTACTATCTCCTCCGTACTGTTCAATGGGTGTATAAAGAGCGGTTCCCTGCCCCTGCAACACCGTGATGGTAACCTCGTCAGGTGCCATCACTTTGACCAATCCGAAATCTACCAGTTTTAACATGCCCGATGGGGTAACCTTGAGATTGCTCGGTTTGATGTCGCGATGAATAATGGGTGGTTCTTGTGAGTGAAGGTATTCCAATGCATC
>JBDKSY010000126.1:0-3257 GCA_039680395.1 Anaerolineaceae bacterium
ACTAATGCCATTTTCAGCCTCCGATCAAATCCAAAGGACGATTGCAGAAATGATGACAATCGCCACGATCAACAAGAAAACCAGTTTCTTCTCCAGTGCTTCAGAAACCAGTTTGATCTTCTGTGAAAACCAATATATCGCTCGCCAGATCCATAAATAGATCGGATCGGGGTTGGTCGCCTTGATCGCAGGGGCAAATGCATCTCCGGCGAATTCAGAGAAATCAACGACATTGAGCGTATCGCCCTCGGGTATAGGATCACCACCCGTGAAAGAAGACACACCTTTTGGAGATGGTTTGCGTAGGGCAAAGATCACCAGGACGATCAGCAGCGCAGAAATGGTTAGAATTGCACCTGCTGTGATAGGAGCTCCAGTGTTGGTCAATTGAAATCCGAGGAAAGAAACAGTAGTGGGGACGAAGGATTTCATCGCCATGACTGCAGGTCCAGCAACCCACTTGATCAATGCCTGCGGAACAATGCCAAAAAACAGACATGCGACCGCCAGGACACTCATCCCAGCCAGCATACGAGGTGAAGCATCTTCTATCTTTGCGCTTTTGATTGCAGGATTTTCTTCGCCGAAGAAAACCCCTACTGTTGCTTTAAGAATGTAAAAAGCAGTAAAGGTGGAAACCAACCATGCCACGATCACGACCACCCATGCACCTGATTGGAGTGCTGCATCATAGAGAAGCCACTTTGCAACAAAGCCATTCGTAAAGGGAACACCAATGATCGCAGCCGCTGCTACCAGCCAGACCAGGGTAGTTCCGGGCATCTTCTTTGCCAGGCCACCCAGCAACCTCATATCCTTTGTGCCACTGGTATGTTGTACTGCGCCTGCGCATAAAAATAGTGTCCCTTTGAATAATCCATGACTGAAGACATAGAAGGCTCCTGCCAAAATTCCCAAAGGTGTACCAATTCCAAAGGCGGTTAAAATGTAGCCCAACTGGCTGATAGTCGAAAAAGCCAGCAGGCGTTTCATATCCGTCTGGATCATTGCGTAGAGTGCACCGACGATCATGGTGACACAACCTACTGCCATGAGAATTACATTCCATGAAGGCTGCCAGCCTGTGATCGAGTACATCCTGGCTACCAGATACACACCAGCTTTGACATAGCATGCTGAATGGAGCAATGCCGAAACTGGAGTTGGAGCATTCATGGCTTCAGGTATCCAGGTATGAAGCGGGAACATGACCGATTTTGCCATGGCTGCGATCAGGAAGAGAATGAATATTCCTGTATTGAATTGGGCTGCCAGAGCCGGGTCTGTCCAGATCAGGGTTCCTGATCCCTGGTAAAGCAACAAGATGCCGATTAAAAACGCGTATCCGGGAATATGTGTCATCACCAGAACTTTGCGTGCTCCGCTTACCGCAGCATTGTCACGATACCAGAAACCAACCAAAAAATAGGAGCAAAGGCCGATCACTTCCCAACAGAGGTATGCCATTAATAGGTTTTGTGAAGATACCAGGCCTACCAATCCAGCAATAAAGGTCAACATGAATGCATAGAAGCGGGTGGTACCTTCTTCATGGCTCATGTAATCTATACAGTAGAAGAGGATCGTGCTGCCAATCCCGGTGGCCATTAAGGCAAACAAGCAGCTCAATCCATCAAAATAAAGGCTGAAGGATGATTCAGCCTGCCAGGGGATCAATGATAGTTCAATCGTCTTCCCTTGAATAATGGTTGGCACCAGAGCAACAACTCCTGCAAGGGAAAGTACCCCGAATATGAATGCCAACCAACCTTTCCCCCTTGTTGTAAACAACCTGCCAAATACCAACTGAATAACTACACCAATTAACAAGATCACTAATGAAAAACCAGCCAGAGCGTTCACTAATCACTCCTCAGAAACGTGACAATCTGACCTCGCATTTTCAGATGGGCATCCGCCAGCAATGGGCGGGAAAATGGAGATCAAATCACCTTCTTTTAATTGAGTTTTCAAACCGTTTAAGCTGCGGTAATCCTGACCATTAATGAGAAATACGCTTAAACTGCCATAGCCGCCATCTTCACATGAGACCCACTTCTGGAATTCCTTTCCATATTTTTTACAAAGACTCTGGAGCAATTCCTCCAGTGTTTCACCATGAAAAGGAAAAGGCTCTTCTTTTTTCTTTGTTATGTCACGCAGGGTCGCAAAGTATTTTATTTCCATTAATTATCATCTTATCATTCTTAGCTTATCTTACAACATGCTATCCCCTCTCTTTGATTGCAGAGAGGGGATAGCGAACTTTTGATCAACTTCCTATATTAATGCGAGATCTGCTAATTTTTCTTCAGTGGGAATACCTTTTGGATCCCAGCCACGAAGCTTGTAGTATTCAGGAAGCATCTTGTCCAAATGGTTGACTTCGCCTTTGGAAGGTCCGGTCTTTATCGGATCTTTCATCATTCGCTCAGGCAGGCAATCGTCTTTTCCAGTGATCCCTGATTTCAGATCGAACATTCGCTCAAGATTCCAGATACGCTCACCAGCTTTCATGAAATCTTCAACAGAATAAGGAACACCTGTGACTGCTGACATCAATGCTGCAAGGTCATCGGCACCAATACCAAAGGTAGTGAACAGGCAGGCTCCCGATGAGTCAAGAGCTGCTGTCAGGTTCTGGAAAGTGATGACGAGTTCTGGTTTGCCTTCAGTAGCATGTTGATCAACCTTGAAAGGTACACCTAATACCTCAGGAGAGATGGTGTATCCACGAACATGGCAGCCACCACGGTTGTTGGTGGCAAAGTTCAAGCCAATACCCTGTACACCACGTGGATCGTATGCAGCCATTTCCTGCTTCTTGGCAGTCATGGAGAATTCAGGGTGACCGTAGCGTGATGCCAGGCGATAAGAGCCTTCAGCGAGTTGATCGCCGAAACCTTCGCGATTGCCGGTCATTTCAACCATCTTTACCATCATTTCAGTACTGCCGAATGGGATTGCCATACCACCGGTATCTTTTAAGGTGATAAAACCATTTTCGTAAAGATCCATGGCGCATGCAATGGTAGAACCCATGGTAATGGTATCCAAACCGAGATCATTGCAGATGTAATTCGCTTTGATGATCGCATCCATATCATCAATACCACAATCCGCACCAAAGCCCCAGGAGGTTTCATATTCTGGTCCTTCACCTTCGCTGGCATACTTTGGATTGGTTACCTTGGTTGCACGACCACAGGAGATGACACAGGAGAAGCAACCACGCGGGCGAGTCACATACTTTGCAG
>JBDKSY010000127.1:0-4210 GCA_039680395.1 Anaerolineaceae bacterium
TCAGCACGGCTCTTCCGGTAGAGGTCATTTAGATTGGTTACCTGTTTGCCCGTGCGATAGCCATATTTGACGCCATCGTAGCGGTGCAGGTTGGAGGCAGCTTCGACCCGGCTGATCACAAAATAGGTGGGAATGCCATAGCGAGTATTCGGCATGGGCACATCCTCGATGATCTCGGCACCCATTTCTGCCAGTTTTTGTGCTGCATCGCGCACAGCTTTTTCGAATGCAGCAGGTACCGGTTGATCAATATATTCACCTGTGGCAGCATCCGGGTAAGTTATACGGAAGTAATCGGGCGATAATCCTATACGCATCCCTTTTACCCCATCCTCCAGACCTGACAGGTAGTCTGGAACTGGCACGGTTGCGGCGGTGCCATCATGTGCATCTTCCCCTGCAATCACGTTCAGCATCATGGCGGCATCACGCACATCGCGAGCTACCGGGCCGGGGCAATCCAACGATGAGCCAAAAGCGATCAACCCATATCGCGATACCCTGCCATAGGTAGGTTTCATCCCTACCACACCACAGAATGCGGCTGGCTGGCGGATGGAGCCGGCAGTATCTGTACCCAGAGAAAGGCAGGCTTCATGCGCTGCCACAGAAGTGGAGCTGCCGCCCGAAGACCCCCCAGGAACGCGTGAAGTATCCCAGGGATTACGCGGGTGGGGTTGGAACGCTGAAGACTCGTTGGATGAACCATAGGTGAATTCATCCAGATTGACCTTGCCCAGCATAATGCCACCGGCTGTTTCCATCCGGTTGACAGGAGTGGCGGTGTAAGGTGCAACATAATTTGCCAGAATGCGGGACGCAGCCGTGGCTGGTACGCCTTCAATGCAGAAGATATCTTTTACTGTGAATGGCACACCTGCCAGCGTACCTGGCTCTTCACCTGCGCGAATTTTGTCATCCACCTGCCGTGCTTGCTGCAGGGCGCGCTCGGGGGTTAGGGTGATGAATGAATGAATGTGGGATTCATCTTCAGGAGTGGTTTTACCGTAGTCAAGTGAACCAGACCGGCCATCAACCTTTTCTATGCGGTTAAGAAAAGCTTTGACAATCTCGACAGCGCTTGTCTGCCCGCTGCGCAATAATTTATTGATCTCGTAAGCAGAATATTCAGTCAGTTCCATAGGTTATTCCAACGTGGTATGGGGAATATCTGGCACAACAGCATAGCCTTCATCATTTTCAGGGGCAAGATGAATAATGGTTGCCGGGTCAGGATATGATCTAATTTCATCTGATCTTGGTGGTGCGCTGTGCTCAGCTGGGTAAGGTACTCCATGAGCGGCAATTTCTACATTCTCATCCAAAGGAATAGCAGCCAGCTCATCAATGGTCTGCAACTGGTGGTTTAATTCTTTGCGCAGGTATTCTGCTTCAGATGCATCCATTTCCAGAGCTGCCAGTTCAACCAGATGGGTAAAAGTTTCGGGATCAATCTGATTCATGGTATCTCCGATATCCTTTATTTACAAAAATCCTGCAGTCAGTATATCCGAGAATACCTTTCTGTCAAGAAAGGGCGGTAGAGAAAAGAAAAGCATCCCGGAAAAATATTTTCGGGATGCTTGAATGAACCTTAAGATAGTCTATTTTACAGAAAAAGCAAAATTGACTGTGTAGAATTGTTTCCCGGCGTCATCGTATAAACCCCAAACGGTACGGTATGACCCGGGAGTAGTGGGAGCTCTCATGTCCACCATCAATTCAGCCACGCTGCCTGGTGCAATATTCTTTTTCAGTCCATATTCTGACTTTTCATGGATTGGCTCACCGGAAATGTATTTATAGCTGTATCGGGTTGTCCAGGTCAGAATACCTGTATTTTTGATCTTCCAGATCATGTCAAACTCCTGACCTGGTTTTAAGACAGTGTAATCCGATGGTGTATTGGCGATCCATAAAGCCTGGTTGGGAGCAGGCGTAAAGGTCGCAGTAGCCAATGGTGTTTCGGTTGGGGTAGGCGTGAAGGTACTCATGGGGGTCAATGATGGTAGTACTTCTGCTGTTTCTAATGGAGGAAGCGTTTCCGAAACAACCACGGGAATCTCCGCGGTGGTGACGACTTCAGGCGTCCAGGTTGCTGGTAATTTTACCAGGGTGGGTGTCGAAGAAGGAATGACAACACGCGCTGGCAAGGTTGCAGGAGGAAATGGATTGATCGCGCTGTAAGGATTGAGATAGATCATCACCAACACCGCTACAAAAACGATCAGAACAAGAACACCTAGAATTGCCAGAATATCCCAAAAAGATACTTTCATCGCTGCCTCCTCACACCCCGGATGGGTCTTTACAAATATCCGTTTTTTATTCAGTGCAATTATCTTGCCAGTATATACGAATATCCAGATAAGGTACAATATTACAGGGCAATTTTCAAGGAAAAGGAGTGGATCATGGAACTAAAAACGGTTGAAATTACGAAACCAGAAGAAATTAACTTCATTTTTGGTCAATCCCATTTTATCAAAACAATTGAAGATATTCATGAAGCATTAGTCAACGCCATCCCGGGTATCCAGTTTGGTGTGGCTTTTTGTGAAGCATCAGGAAAACGCCTTATCCGTTGGTCTGGTACCAATGAAGCCATGATCAATTTAGCAAAACAAAATGCACAGGCGGTAGGAGCTGGGCACAGTTTCTTCATTTTCCTGGATAACGGATTTTATCCAGTTAATGTATTGAACGCCATCAAAGCTGTACCTGAAGTATGCCAGATATTTTGTGCGACCGCCAACTCTGCCCGTGTAGTTGTGGCACTGGAGGAAGATTTTATTGCTGTTTTAGGTGTAATGGATGGGAATACTCCCCTGGGCATCGAAGGAGATGAAGATATTGCCTGGAGGAAAGGCTTTTTACGTCAGATCGGCTATAAGTCATAACCTGGCATGGCACTTGCACATCCTTAAATGTTCTTGGAGGAAACATGGTAAAGAAAATTCTTCTCTCATTATGTGCCGTTCTACTGCTGGCTGGATGCAGTTTACCTGGCAGTCAACAGTCTAAAGACGAGGAAATGGCAACCCGAGTGGCAGAAATCCTCGCCAGTAGCGTTCCACCCGCCACAGCCACTCAACTCGTTTTCCCGACAAATGAACCCACCCAGCCGGTCATCGTGGAGCAAACCTTACCACCTACCAGCACACCCGAAGCTACTGCAACCATCGAAGTTACCGCTGCGCCAACTGAAACGCTTGAGCCAACCGCAACGCTTGAAGTGGATACCACCGGTGTACCTGCTGTGGAAGTGACACCCCTGGTTTCGGTTACCACGGGTCCTACCCCCACTATTTCTACAGATGACCCAAAAACATTATTTGGCAAACCCACTGATACCGATACCATGGATAACTCTGAAAAATGGTTCTGGTCAACGGGATCGGATTCATTCACGAACACAGCCTGGAGCAATGGTGCCATGGTATTAACAGGGCTGACCAATATTTCCGGCTGGCGTATTCCTCAAACAAAATATGCTTCCAATATGTATATTGACATGACGGTGAAAAGTGGTTCTTGCTCTGGTAATGATAATTACGGCTTTATCTTCCGGGTGCCAGTTCCGAACATCCCCGAACAGGGATATCTTTTCAGTGTGTCATGTGATGGTCAATACAGGTTATGGGAGTGGAACGGGAAAGCGGGTGACAAAGGTGTTGCCACCACTTTGATCAATTGGAAAGCCAGCAGCAATATCAATGCAGGAGCAAACAAAACCAATCGTCTGGGTGTATGGGCAAACGGAAAAACCATTCGCCTGTATATAAATGGCATCTTCCTCGAAGAAGTTTTGGATAGTACGTATGAAAATGGCGGTTTTGGCGTATATGTTGACGCCGGACCTACCAGCAAATACACGATCGAAGTGGATGAGATCAGTTACTGGCTTGACCCGAAATAAGCTTCACGATTTGATTATAAAAGCACCGATCATTGACCGGTGCTTTATTTATAAAAAAGGCTCTATTCTACAATAATGTGTCTGTAGTAACTCTAAATACCACAGTGATTACTTTTTCCAATAAATCATGGCAGCTTACAGACACACTTTAATTGAACAAAGCGATTAATAATATTCCTATTTTTCTGGCCCAAAACTCTTGTTTTCGAATTCGCGCAGTTGATTGACGATCAACGTGATATCCATAGCAGTGTTGAAAGATTTAACACGAAGGTCAGCGATGGAACCAGC
>JBDKSY010000128.1:0-16593 GCA_039680395.1 Anaerolineaceae bacterium
AGAGTCTCGTCAGTCAGGTTGGATTTCTCCATTTCAGTAGCAATTTGATTGAGCTGATTCTTATTCCAATCAAGCTGCTGCTGCATCTTGCTTACCTGCAGTGTCAGCTCCTGATTACGATGAGCAATCCTTTCACGCTCTTTCCTCAATTGACCAAGCTGATCCTGTGCATTATGTTCAGCCTGTCTTTTTTCCTTTATACCCAGCTCTACTTCACCAAGTACAACTTGCATTTTTTCAAGTGCAGTCTGTTGGTCAGAAATTTGATTGCTTATTTCTTTCAAAAGGCGCGGTCTTGCCAGCAGGTTCTGCGAGCTTGTTTCTCCAGCAATAACAGTATTTTTACCTGCAAAGACTTCTCCTGCCAGCGTTACAACCCGCATGGTCGAGGGAGCATTTCTTGTCAGTTGATAGGCATTTTGTCTGTCCTCGACCAGTACAGTATTTTCACAGATTTGCCTGATCAAAGGCCGGATATTGTCTTTGGCATGTATCTGATCTTCCAAAAAACCAATAATGCCATTTCCTTCTGGAAGAGGAATTTTCTTTCCATCACTACTGGATTCAGGAAGGACAAGCATTACTCTATTGGTCTTTTCTTTTTCTATCAACACAAGAACGTTATCCAATGTGTCAGGAGCTTCAATGACAATAGATTCGAGGTATTCACCCAAAACAGCGCTGACCGCTTTTTCTAATTTTTCGGGGATTTGAAGATCACTGATCAGTGTGCGAAATTTCCCCGTTAATTTTCCCTTCTGTACCGATTCCAGGACACTTCGAGCACCCTGCCCCCAACCCGATAACGCTTTTTCAGCCTGCGCAACAACTTCAAGTTGAGCGTTCAATCGAGAGATCTGTGATGATATGGATGTCCGCTCATCCTGAGATTTCCGTCTCTTTTCTTCTAACTTCTGCAATTCGTCACGAAGAGATGCGACATCATGTTCGCATTGCTCAATACCCTTATTACATTGATGACTTCTTTGCAAGTTTTCATTTTGCTGGTTCTGCAGCACCTGTAATGCGGGTTCAATTTCTGCAATCTTCTTCAGTAAATTTTCTTGCTGTTGAAGATACCTTCCACTTTGTACCTTCAATTCTTCAGCTTGAGCTTTTTTCTGTGCTTTTTGAGTCTCGTGTGCAATGATTCTTCGCCTGACATCCGCGAGCTGCAGTTCAATAACCGATCTCGACTTCTGCGCTTCAGCGAGCTTTCCACTTTCCAATTCCAATTGGTTTTGTGCTTGATCAACTTCATCTTGCAGCATTTTTAATTCACTTTGTAGAGAAGCCAGGCGTTCTTGTGTGGTTTGCTGCTCCTCTTCAAGGTGAATATGCTCTGTTTGCAATGATTGCATTTGTGCAGAAAGTGATTTTTTCCGTTCATCCATCACTGCCAGCTCACGGCTGATGCGCTCCCGGTCCGAATGTAGAGCAGCAGATTTTGTATGCAGCACACCAATTTCTTCACGCAAAGTATTTAATGTCTTTCGCATGTCAGTCATTGATGTTTCAACAGTCACGGTCTTCGTGCGCGCCTGTTCAAGCCGGTCTTCCTGGGCTTTTACTACTTGCCGTTGTTGTATTACTTCAGCCTGTATACGGTGCCAGTGATATCCATACCATTCACGTAATAATTCGTGCAATCCATCCTGTATCTGCTGATATTCTCGTACTTTCATCGCTTGTTTCTCAAGACTAGTAAGGTGAGGTACCAGTTCTCCCAGAATATCCTGTGCACGCTCAAGGTTTCGACGGGTAACATCCAGCCGGTTGATCGCTTCATCCCGCCTTGTTCGATACAATCCGATGCCGGCAGCTTCTTCAAAAAACTTTCTGCGTTCTGCTGGATGTAAGGAAAGCGCTGTATCTACCAGACCCTGGCCAATAATGGTATATGTTCTTTCCGAAAGCCCTGAATTACCAAGAAGTTCATTGATCTCTTTTAACCTTACCCGTTGTCCATTGATAAGATATTCGTTTTGCCCATCACGGTAGGCTCTACGGGTGATAGATACCTCGTTGTAATCAATGGGCAGCCAACCATCTTCATTGCTAAAGGTTATAGTTGCAGAAGCCATTCCTGATTTCGGTCGCTGATCAGAACCAGAAAAGATCATATCCTCTGTTTTTCTCGCGCGAAGCAGAGAATAGGCTTGTTCACCTAAAACCCATCGAGCTGAATCAGCGATATTTGACTTTCCTGAACCATTTGGACCTACAACTGCGGTAATTTTTCCCGGGAATTCAAAAATTGCCCGGCTGGCAAAGGTTTTATAGCCCTGCAATTCGAGTGATTTTAATCTTTGCTGCATCTTGATACTAGAATTCTCCATTTCCGAGCATACCCAATTTCTGTAAAGCATCAACAGCAGCAGATTTTGTCGCACCTTGCTTGCTGGAACCCGTTCCTTTTCCAAAAACCTCATCATCTACCAATACATCTACTTCAAATACCCGTGAATGGTCTGGTCCACTGACACTACGAGTTATATATTTAGGTGTAGTATGCCCGTGAGATTGTGCCCATTCCTGGAATTTCGATTTTGGATCTTCATTACGATGATTGGTGAGAATCTCCTCTGCAGAATTTTCCAGTAAAGGTGAAATAAACTTCAATACAGCAGGGATGCCTGCATCAAGGTAGATAGCGCCGATCAATGCCTCAAAGGCATCGCAAATTAAGACAGAGCGATCTCGTCCGCCAGCTAACAGTTCACCTCGCCCCAGGCGAATAACCCTACCGAGGTTGATCATACGTCCAAAGGTTGCCAGTTGTTCTGTGTACACGAGAGCTGAGCGCATTCTGGTGAGATCACCCTCAGCCATTTCAGGATACCGGTTATACAGCCAGGCACCCACAACAAAATCAAGTACAGCATCACCCAGGAATTCAAGACGTTCGTTATCCTCAAGTGCTTCAGGATGTTCATTTAGATATGAGCGGTGCGTAAGGGCACGGCTGAGAAGCAGGCGATCGCTAAATTTCAAGCCTAATTTTGCCGCAAATTCCTGCGGATTCATGCTTACTGACTCTCCATTTTCCATAAACTTTCCTCCAACAAAGATGCAGGAGAGCAAACTGCTCAAACAATCGCCTCAGCAGTTTGCGCTCCTTCAGGATCAAGAATTGTATTTCAAACCTGATCCAGTGAGAATGATGACCACTGGCTCTGGTATTTTCCCTTTCAAATCATTATATGCTGCCCAGGCAATAGCTGAAGTCGGTTCCACATAAAAGCCCATATGAGCGAGCTGCGAAAATGCTGGCAGGATATTTTCCTCTCGAACTGCTATAAACTCTCCTCCAGATGGCTTGAGCTCTTTCAGAATCGCTTCCACACGAACTGGATATCTGACCCGAACGCCTTCAGCAATAGTAGGCAATTCTACCACGGAGACATTTTCTTTACCCTTTGCTAAAAAAGTAGCAACTGCTGGAGCACATGCAGCCGCCTGCACACCCACATAATAAGGAACAGTTTTGATCAGACCAGTCTGCGATAGACTTTCGAAGCCTCGCATTACGCCAAGCATCAATCCCCCATGCCCTACAGGCATGATCATCGTGCCGGGAGCTATACCCATTTGTTCGAAAATTTCATATGCAATGGTCGCAATACCAGGTAAACCAAAAGGAAGATATGCATGACTGGCATAAACCGCACCTTTTGCCACTTCGCTCAATACAGCAGAAGCAGCCGCAGAACGAGGGCCAGGGATGCTCACAAGGTCAGCTCCATATCGTTCAATTTGCATCCTTTTTGGACCAGAAGCGCTTTCTGGCACAAAAATATGTGCTTTGATCCCCACACGTGCTGCATATGCAGCAAAAGATGCACCAGCATTGCCTGATGAATCTTCCACCGCTTCGCTTACACCTCGCTGTAAAAGCTGGCTGGCTAACACCGCTGTACCACGATCTTTATATGAACCCGAAGGATTCAACATCTCCAATTTGAAACCAACTTTTACACCCTCATGTTCAGCCCACACCAATGGAGTGTTACCTTCTCCTAAAGTTACTTCCTGGGCACCTGCGGGCAATTCTAAAGCGTGCTGATATCGCCATACGCCTGACTTGCCGTTATTTATTTTTGTTTGATCAAAAATTGGAGCTCCGTCAAAGTCAAACACACCACCACATTGCATACAACGATAGGGAACTTCCTTTGAAGGATATTCTCTATTGCATCGTACGCATCGAATGGTGGCCATGCGGCTTATTCTCCAGCCTCAGGGAAATAATCGCCTTCTATCCACACTTCCCCAGTGGAACTGATCTCCTTCTTCCAGACAGGAACGATTTCCTTCAAACGGTCTATTCCATATCTTGCTGCTTCAAAAACACCATCGTCTCTATGCGGACTTGAACAGCTTATCACAACCGTGACAGTTTTCTTCTCCATGGTACCGATTCTCTGTGTTAATACTATGCCCTCAACCGCTGGCCAGCGTTCTCGGATTTCATCCGCAATTTGTGCCATTTTTTTCAATGCCATCGGTTTATAAGACTCATAGGTTAATGCTTCGGTATCATGTGCATGGCCACGTTTCGTGATCCCCCGGATCACCCCAGTAAATGTCACCACGGCACCGGTAGTGGGTAAAGTGATCTTCTCCACAAGGTTATCAATTTTCAGAGGCCGTGTAGTGATTTTACAGATGGTTGGCAGATCAGCCCCACCGCTTACGGGTGGAAAAAATGCTACTTCATCATTTTGGTGAAGAATATCATCCTCTGTAACAAAGTTCTGATTAACCGCAACTAAGGTGTGTTGAAATAATCCGTGATGCTCTGGGTATTTTTCTTCCAATATTTTGCGTAAAGACGCAATATTGGTTTGTTCATCTACTTCCAGCTTAATACTGGAAGTACCTAAGGTTTGTTTGATCACTGCAAAAAAAAGGATTCGGATCTGCATTTTTAAGTATTTTCACCCCACAAGACATCACCACTTTGGCCCCCATGTTTTTCCAATAGATGAATGTCAGAGATAATGGCGGTTTTCTCCACTGCTTTGATCATGTCGTAAACTGTTAATGCTGCCACACTGACGGCTGTCAAGGCTTCCATCTCTGCACCAGTTTTTCCCTGCGTTTTCACCATAGAGATGATCTCCACACCTGGCAAATCTGGCAAGGGAGTAAGATTTACTTCTACCTGATGGATAGGGATGGGATGGCACAAGGGAATCAGATCAGACGTCCTTTTAGCAGCCTGAATTCCCGCAATTTGTGCAGTCATTAATACTGCACCTTTTTTCATCTGCCCTTTTATTACCAGATCCAATGTCTCAGGTTTCATGATGACATATCCCACTGCCTTAGCAGTGCGGACTGTCTCTGGCTTTTTCGATACATCCACCATTTTAGCAACACCATTTTCATCTACATGCGATAGTTGTTTTTCAGCCATGCTTGAATTATACACTTGCAGTTCATAATCTATATCATCTTGTTCGCGTATTTTTTCCAGGATAATGTATAATTTTGCTGCGATGTTAAATAATTCTCCAGCTACCGAAGAAGGCTACCGGATTGTTACAGAAGTCTATGAAGGTCCACTTGACCTGTTATTGGATCTCATTGAAAAAGCGCAATTGGATATTACAAAATTGGCTTTGGCTCAGGTAACCGACCAGTATCTTGATTATCTCCACAATCTTGAAGAACGGAATCCATCAGAAGTTTCAGCATTTCTTGTTGTCGCTGCAAAATTGCTACAGATCAAATCTGCTGCTCTTCTGCCTCGTCCAACCGTAATACCCGGTTATGGTGAAGATGAAGTTGATGCAGGTGAAGAGTTGGCAAGGCAATTGCTCCTATACCGCCGGTTCAAGCAAATTGCTCAATTATTTGAGCAAAGAGAGCAAGATGGCCTGCACAGCTATCTACGGGTTGCTCCTGCATCAATAAAAATTGAACCTCACGTTGACTTGACGGGGATCACCCTTGAAGATCTTTTACAGGCGGCTCGTGAAGTATTTTATTCTCGGCAGACCCAACAGGATCTCTCTACGGTTGTAAGCCTGCCAAGGATTACCATCCGCGATAAAATTCACATCATTCGCAACTTTCTGATGCAGCAACCGCATGGTCAGTTCAGCAATTTATTATCTTCATCGAACCGGATAGAAATAGTTGTCACCTTTTTAGCTTTGTTGGAACTGGTGAAAAGGCATTATATTCGAGCCAGCCAGGATCAAATATTTGGGGAAATCGAATTTGAGACCATGGCAAACTGGAATGACATTTCAGACGAAGAATTAGACCTCGTTGAATAATTTAATCCTATTTTCTTTGCAAGAAAGCTGAAAGATCTATTTTTCTTCTTCTGAAGAATCGTTCAATGGTAAACGTCCACTAAGCCATACTGCCATTAAGCGAAGATCATTTGTATCCACTTGCTTTTCAGGATATCTTTTAGCATACTTATCATCGAGCAAATCGTAGGTTTCACCCTCAGGCCATGATGGTATGAAGCCGGGCAATACCGTTCGATTAGTATCTACGGGAAGGATTTCCCAGCTATTTTCCTGAAGGATTGCATAAACATCCTGAGCAAGTTCAGAATGCAGCTCGCTCCAACATTGAAGTACCTGGGCAGCAAACTCTGTGGATTTTTCAAATGCCTTGACGGCATATCGGGCTTTTACACCTGATGGAGCCTGTGAAGCGTTTCTAAAACCTGGTACCTGCAATTGCTGTTTCACAAGGGAATTTAACTTCCCTCGCGAAGCCCCAGAAAGGTTTTCAATGTCATGAAAGACAGAATTGATCACCTGTTGCCGGTATTCGGTAAGCATGAATTCATTGATTGCATGAAAAGGAAGATATTGTATCTGTTTTTGTGTCATATTCCGGATTATACCATTGCCACGAGCTCTACTTCATAATTCCTTTTTATGCATAAGCCTCAACCCGGATATAATAAAGCAAATTGAACCTTGGAAAACCTATGAGCGACGATGTAACCCCTATCCGACAACAATATTTACAGATCAAACGCCAGTATCCAGACTCAATTGTCTTTTTTCGTCTGGGTGATTTTTACGAAACATTCGACCATGATGCTGAGATCACTTCACGTGAATTGGATATTGTCTTAACCTCGCGAAATGTTGCCAAAGGTACCCGTATCCCAATGGCAGGGATCCCATACCATGCGGTTGAAAATTATCTGGCACGCTTGATCGAAAAGGGTTACCATGTCGCAATCTGTGAACAAGTAGGGGATCAACCTGCAAAAGGTCTTTTTTCTCGCGAGGTGGTTCGAGTTGTCACCCCTGGGACTATCATCGAACCCGGATTACTTCAGGGAGGGCGGAATAATTACCTGGCATCTTTATGCATTTTGGAAGATAAAGCTGGTATCGCTTATGTAGATATTACTACTGGTGATTTTTATGCTACTGAATTAAGCGAAATTGGCTTCATGAATCAGGTGAGATCTGAATTGATGCGTCTCTATCCAGCTGAAATTATCCTCCCACAAGAAACCACGTTGCCAAATGGTGATACCTTCCATGTAACAGAGCTACCTGTTTATAAATTCGAGCCTGGACGTTGTGCTGAAGTTTTAAAAGAACAATTCAACGTTTCAACATTGGATGGTTTTGGATTACAGGGGATTCCTGCAGCAATTCGAGCAGCAGGTGCCATCATTCAATATCTTCAAGAGACTCAACCACAAGCATTGCCTCTTCTTACTGGCATTTCAACCTATAACTTGCATGAATTCATGACCCTTGATGCTGCCACGCGGCGAAACCTGGAATTAGAAAAAACCATCCGCTCTGGTAGTGTACAGGGATCTCTCCTGGGAATGCTAGATAAAACGAATACCAATATGGGAAAAAGACTCATATGGCAATGGGTGAGCAAACCATTATTAGACATTGCTGCGATCAATTGCCGTCTGGATTGCGTGGAATTTCTCGCTCAACAGGGTCTTCTGCGGGCTGAAATCCGTTCTTCGCTCAAATCCATTCATGACATGGAACGCCTAACAAACCGTATCATCTCTGGGAACGCCATCCCTCGGGAAGCCAGCGCATTAAGATCCACCCTGGAAGCTCTGCAATCGTTTCGTAAGGTTGTTGAAGCTGTCACTGAAAGCCCTCTCAAGTCAATTTTAGGTCGCATTCATTCCCACGAGGACGAACTTCAATTATTGCAAAAAGCAATTTCCGATGAACCGCCAGCTACTTTGCAGAATACTGGCATCATCCGCTCTGGTTACTCAGATGAACTTGATAACATCATCGCCGCGTCTCAGAATGCCCGTCAATGGATATCCAATCTCGAACAGGTGGAGCGTGAACGTACAGGCATCAGGACCCTCAAAGTAGGATTCAATAAAGTATTTGGTTATTACATAGAAATTTCACGTTCTTTGGCGAATCAGGCACCCGCCGAATACATTCGCAAGCAAACCCTTGTCAATGGTGAACGCTTTATTACTCCAGAAATGAAAGAATACGAGTCAGTGGTATTAAATGCCGAAGAACGGATCCATGATCTCGAAGTAAAGATATTCAAAGAGGTTTGCGTAACTTTAGCCAAATCCAGTATCGGACTTCTCGAAACTTCTCGTGCCCTGGCAGAAATCGATGTAATTGCATCTCTCGCAGAAGTGAGCGTATTGAATAATTATACTCGTCCGGAAATCCTGGATAACAATACACTGGAGATCCATGATGGCAGGCATCCAGTTGTTGAGCAAGCTCTGGAAGGTACTCGATTTATCCCAAATGACGCCATCTTTGAACCGGGAGAAGTAGTACGGATCATCACCGGACCAAATATGAGTGGGAAAAGCACCTTCTTGCGTCAGGTGGCATTGATCACGCTGATGGCACAAATGGGTTGTTTTGTTCCTGCATCCAAAGCCAGGATTGGGTTGGTTGATCGTATCTTCACCCGAATTGGCGCTCAGGATGAAATCCATTCCGGGCAATCCACCTTCATGGTAGAGATGATCGAAACCGCAAATATCCTGCACCATGCCACTGAACGTAGCCTGCTCATTTTGGATGAAATTGGTCGTGGTACCAGCACTTATGATGGTGTTTCGATCGCCTGGGCAGTGATCGAGTACATTCACAATCATCCACATCTACGCGCCAGAACTCTATTTGCTACCCATTATCACGAACTCACCCAACTGGCAGAGTTGTTGCCAGGCATCCGGAATTACAACGTGGCTGTATCTGAAGCTGATGGCAAAGTTGTTTTCCTGCATCGTATCGTTCCTGGCGGAGCTGACCGATCGTATGGCATTCATGTTGCTCAACTGGCTGGATTACCAAAACCTGTCATCCAGCGCGCCAGTGAAATTCTTCAGGAATTGGAAGTTTCAACCGGTAAAGCAAAGCAATACACCCCCGACCTATCTCAGCAATTGTCGCTATTCCCAGAAACCAATCCTCTGGTGGATGAGTTAAAAGGCCTTGACATGAACAGTATGTCGCCTATTGAAGCCTTGAATTTGCTATACGAATGGCAGAAAAAGTACATTCAGAACTAAGGCTTATCAGCCAGGTCTGCCAGGAAGCGCTCAGGTTTTCCCGCATATATCTGTCCATCAATTTCTCCGGAAGCAATCTTTTGCAAGGTGTCATTTAGAAATCTGTTTACAGGAGTTTCCACTCCTGTTTGCTCTCCAAATCTTGCTACTGCACCATTCAGATAATGGACTTCACTGTACTTCCTTCCAGCTTTGATATCTAGCAATAAAGAGGGTAGTTTTTCACCCCTGGCTTTACCTGCAGATCTTGCCATAATAGGTCGCGCAAGCACTCTTGGAAAACGTGTGAATAACCATGTCATTATCTTTACCGGAGTATGAGGAATATCAAGTATCCGTAACCCTAAAGAATGCATGACATTCGATACTTCGATCATCTGCTGGGTTTCAACGGCAAATAGACGTGGATCATTCATAATAGCAGCAGGTGACATTTGCAGAATTGCCGCCTGTGCATTGGTAAGCAGGTTAGAGATCATCTTTGACCACTTCATACTCAATGCATCTTCATAAGCGAATTGTTTTGCACGCAGGTTGGCAATGTTGAAAAGAGTGATAATTTCCGGCAGTATGGATGCCTGACCTGCCATCCCAATCCCGCGCAGGCGTTCCACTGCAACTTCACCCGTCCGGCGGCGGAAAATTGCTGTTGCTACACTTCCATATAGCGTTTTTTCAACCCCTATCACGTTCTGTATAAGTCCTTCGTTTTCCACACCGTTTTGCAGACTTAATACCGGTGGCAAAATACCGACAATGGTTTCCAATTGCTGTAATAACCCTGCAGTATCAAATGATTTGACCGCCATAATACCCAGGTCAAATGGCTTAATATCCTTTATTTCACTCACGGTAGATGCACATTCTGGATGATGGATATGGATTTCATCTTTCACAAGCTTGACATGTAATCCATTCTGTCTGATGGATGCACATGTATCAGGCCGGTCAAAAAAAACTACATTCGCTCCAGCTTTCTTCAAGCTACAACCAATATATGTGCCAACTGCACCAGTGCCAAAAATTAATATTCTCATGCCCAGTCTCTTGCTCCCCTGAGGAAATCTCTGCCAGACATCGGTCGCTTTCCAGCTGGCTGGATTTGGTCAAGAATTAGCCTGCCATCTTTCAATTCGATTGCAGGTAAAGAATCAACAATTACCCGTTTTCCAGGTGTTGTGTTTTTCGCACCCATTCCATGAGCCTGGATGATCTTGAGAGGAGTCTCTTTCCAGGTCATCCGCACTCCCGGCCAGGGATTAAAGGCACGGATTTGATTTAATACCAGATCAATCTTTGCTTCATATTCCAACAAACCATCATCCTTGCTGATCAATCTCGAATATGTGGCTAAAGCGTTATCTTGTGCCACTGGGATGATTTCCCCCGCCATGTATTTTGGAATGACATCAAGCAGTAAGTCTGCACCTTTTTCCGATAGCCGATCATGAAGCGTTTGGGCATTATCCTCTGGCAGAATTTTCTCCTCAACCTGCGCAAGGAGAGGTCCGGTATCCATCCCTGCATCCATTTTCATGATCGTCACACCAGTGATTTCGTCACCGGCTAACAACGTAAATGGAATTGGTGAAGCACCACGCCAGCGTGGCAGAAGAGAAGGATGAATATTGATACAGCCATACCTGGGAAGGTCCAATACATTCTGACGGAGGATTTGTCCATATGCAGAGACCACGATCATGTCTGGCTTCCAGGAAGACAATAAATCAAATACTTGGGGATCACGCAACTTGATCGGTTGGATAACCGTTAATCCCAGAGATTCAGCCAATATCTTTACCGGAGGTGGGGTTAATACCTTTCCCCTTCCGGCAGGTTTATCAGGTTGTGTGATTACCCCTCTGATCTGATAATATCTGTGTAATATTTTTAATGCTGGAAGAGAAAATTCAGGTGAGCCCATAAAGACGATGCTTAATTTCATGCGATAATTTTAACACTCTTTCTCCAAATCGTTTTTCCATACTTGCTATGTTAAAATAATATTGTAAAATTAGATATCAATTTCAAATGGATAAATTTTAGTACTGGAGGTTTCCAATGTCTGATCAAATGTACACACCACCGACCGATGTAACCGATGACGATAAAATGATGGCATTATTAAGTTACATCTTCCCACTCATCGTTCCTCTTATCATATTGCTCAGTGATAACCGGAAAAACCGTCCTGTTCAACGACTGCATGGTGTTCAAAGTCTGACACTCACTGTTATTTCTGTTATTGTCAGCATTACCGTTATCGGTGCATGCCTGAGTCCAGTAATTTACATCTGGGGGATTGTCGTTGGTGTGAATGCATATCAAGGAAAACAGATGGATATTCCGTTTGTATCAAATTTTGTTAAAAAGCAGGGTTGGGTACAATAAATTTACCGCCTTATTCTTTGATATTTTAGAATTATTAAGAAAGCAATCATTGGTAAACCTGATGATTGCTTTCTTCATTCTTATAATGTTCGCTGCCCTATTTCGATGATCAGTAAATGGTGCTTATTCTTCAGGTTCAGGTACAATAAGGCTCAGGAGCATCAATGGAAAGAACTAAAGCAAAATCACTGATCGTTTATGGTACACAATGGTGTGGAGATTGTAGGCGAACTCACAAATTTCTCGATTCCAATAAAATTGAGTACACCTGGATAGACATCGAAACAGATATAAAAGCTCAAAATTTTGTTCGAGAGATCAATCAAGGAAATTGTAGTGTCCCAACAATCATATTTCCCGATGGATCAATTCTGGTTGAACCTAATGATCAGGAATTGGCAGAAAAACTTGGGATTGCGAAGAATTAAGCTGGCTTCTTTTTCCCCAGGGATTTCACCAACCAGATGATCAAAGCTCCCACAAATAATCCTAAACCAACAGTAATTATCCCAATACTTGATCTTACTTTTTCTACGCGTAAATAAGTGGGATCTGTGATTTTCTCATATGCTTTTTTTACGAAACCAGGATCTGGTTGGATCTGGTTTAATACAGTAGCAAGCTTTGATTCCAGATGCATTTCATTATCCATTGTTCCAGTAGTCATAATAAACCCCTAAAGGTATCCATATTTATTTGATGGTAATATTGAGTCTCTACAAAACCATATTGATATAATTCATTTATATTCAATGAAAAATTATTTATGTTCATTTGTGCCGTGCATCCATTATGGTTTTTAATGAAATAAGTGTACGATGATATAAACTTTTTATTGCTCCTTCACTGCGCCCCATGATCACTGCGATTTCCAGATTGGAAAGATGCTCAACAAATTTGAGAATGATAAGTTGCTGCCGGTCTGGTGTAAGCTCATGAATAGCTGACATTAATTCTTCAGTCTCTTGGTTAACGATCAATACAGTTTCGGGCAGGTCACCAGGTGCATGAATTTCAAGATGGTCTTCAAGGTTGACTTCGCGTTTTCTTTTGCTATCACGATGATAATTGGCTACCAAATTATGAGCGATCCGATATAGCCATGCCGATATTGGCAATCCCATATATTTATATGAAGATATGTGCCCATAAGCCCGGTGAAATACCCTCGCACTTAAATCCTCTGCATCGTGCTGGTCTCCAGTGCGATAATATATGTAGTTGTATATTGCTGTGATGTACCTCTGATAAATTAAACCAAACGCGTCATTGCTTCCTTCAGAAGCCAGACGGATGATTTCATCATCAGAGAGATTTTCAAAAATTGGTAAATCACTTGTTGTGTTCATTATTATAAACACTCATAAAAGAAAATCGTTTCAAAAATAACTCATTCCAATTCATACTCGGATTTATTTCAATTTTACCTTTATATTCTTCAATTCCAATAATGAAACTATTCTTAAAAGAATTGATCTTTGATAACACCCTTTTTTGTTGTGAAAATCATCCAGTTGGCATAAACTATCTATGGTAGAAGATTCTTTAGAGTTCATACTCAAACTGATCTGCGGGTCAGTAGAAGAAGGGAGTAAAGGATGAAACACATTGAATCCGAATGGATTTCAAACGATCAGGTGAAGTTCTTTGTGCAGGAATGGTTGCCTGATGGGGAGATCATTGCTTCTCTTACTCTCGTTCATGGAATAGGCGAGCATAGTGGTCGTTATCAATCCATGGCAGAGTATTACTGTAATAATGGGATATCCGTCTTATCGTATGACCAGTGTGGTCACGGAAAAACCGAGGGAAAACGTGGGCATATTCGATCATATGATATTGCAGCAGAAGATATCAAGCATTTTGTGGAAGAAACGAATACACGACATCCAAAAATTCCTCTATTTCTATATGGGCACTCTCTCGGCGGAGCAATGGCCTTTTATTACTGTCTGACTCATAAACCAAACATTAATGGTGCAGTTATTTCTGCTCCTGGGTTGGCGCCCGGAACACCATTTCCTCCACTGATAATGTTTCTCGCAAAGATTATGGCAAAATTAACTCCATCTGTAACATTATCAAATGGGCTTGAGCGGAAATATCTTTCGCGCGATCCCAATGTAGAAATCCGGTATAGCAGTGATCCATTAGTGCATGATCAGGTTTCTACCAGTCTGGGTATGGACCTGGTCACAAAAGGTGCCTGGATGGTACAAAACGCAGCTACGTTAAGTATCCCCGTTTTACTCATGTATGGTACTGATGATCATTTGGTTAACTTGCCTTTGATCCATGAATTTGTCAATAAGGCTGGATCATCACTGACAGTAAAAGAATGGGATGGTTTTTACCATGAAATTCACAACGAACCAGAAAAAGAACTGGTTTATAACTACGCAATAAATTGGATAAAAAGCAAGCTAACGTAGTCACCTGTCACTTGACCCGAAATATTCGTCGGGCTAAAATAATTTTGCTTGTACAGTTCCTTTAGGAGAATATTATGGTTGACTTTCTTTTTCGCGGTAAACTCATTGATATTGATAAAGATGTTGATGAACTGATTCAATTAGAAACTGAACGACAAGTACGAAAACTCATTCTCATCCCAAGTGAAAGCACAGCTCCGGAATCTGTTCGTGAATGCCTGGGCTCAACTTTTCAGAATGTATATGCCGAAGGATATCCTGAGGAAGAAACTCGCAGTTTTACGGAAGATGAGATCCTTGATTACCCTGCTCAATTAGCACATTATCGTCGCTATTCGGATCCACGGTATTACAAAGGTGTTGAATATGCCGACGTTATTGAAGAGTTAGCTCGCCGGCGCTGTGCAGAAGCCTTTGCTGTACCCGGATTCAGTGCTGATCAATTGTACGTCAATGTACAACCACTATCTGGCGCACCTGCCAATAATGCCGTATATACAGCTTTGATCAATCCTGGTGACACGATCCTGGGAATGAATTTGCTGCATGGTGGTCACCTATCTCATGGTTCATCAGTCAATCGCTCAGGCAAGCTTTATAACGTATTTCACTATAATGTTAGTCCTGAATCAGAACAGATTGATTATGAAGCCCTGGCTGCGAAAGCACGCGAATGCAAGCCCAAGATCATCATTGCCGGCTATTCTTCCTACCCCTGGGTGCCAGATTGGCAAAAATTCCGCGCAGTTGCAGATGAGGTAGGTGCCTTGCTTTTGGCAGATGTATCTCATATTGCGGGTTTGATCGCGGGTGGCGCAATTCCCTCACCAGTAGGAATTGCACATGTGATCACTTTTACTACCCATAAAACCATGTGCGGTCCTCGTGGCGCAATCATTCTCACCCATGATGCTGCCATCGCCAGAAAGATTGATAAAGGTGTATTCCCTGGTGAACAGGGTGGCCCTCATGTACATGTATTTGCTGCTCTCGCCACAACCTTCAAGTTGGCAAAAACTGAACAATTCAAGAACCTTCAGCACCAGATCAAATCCAATTGTGCAGTTCTCACCAACCGGTTAGCTGAACGTGGATTAAGGATTTCATACGGTGGTACAAATACCCACTTGGGCAATGTTGATTGTAAAACTATCGTCGGTAAAGATGGCACTCCATTATCTGGTGATATGGCTGCCCGCATCCTTGATCTGGCAGGCATTGTGCTTAACCGTAACACTATTCCTTTTGACAAGACAGCCTTATATGCCAGCGGCATCCGCTATGGTACTCCCTGGATGACACAACGTGGTCTGGATGAAAAGGACATGGTCGAAGTCGCTGATATCATTGCAGATGTTTTATTAGCTTCAAAACCCTACTCTCAAGCAACTCATCAGGGAACTGTTCAAAGAGCTAAGATTAGTTTTGAAGTATTGGAAAATGCCAAACTCCGGGTTCGTAAGCTTGCTGAAAAAGCATATTCTGACCACACCATCAGCATTCATGGCTATCCGCACTACTTCGCAATTGATGATGTCATTCCATCAAAGAACGGATGGAGCGTTCTCGAATTAAAATCTGATCACATCAATCATTTCTTGAACTATGCATTCGCCAGTGATGTCGAGGCATTGAAACCAGGTGAAAGCCAACCTACTCGTCTCAATACTCCGAAAGGATGGGTTGACGGTACACTCACATATGTTAAGCAGGGTTCTTTCCGACTGACAATTCCAGCTGATAAAGCCAGCCTGACCGCTACCTGGTTGCGTGACCTTTCAGATGGTTTTGTTGATTTTGATGAAGATGAAACCCGTCGCCTGCCAGGTCCTATTCTGGTGTTTTCAGCAGATGAAGAACCTGTCTTGAAGTCAGGTAAAGTTGAAAGCAAGAAGCCTTACTATATGGGCATCAGTGAAGTACCAGGTACAGCCTTGCCACGTTATGAATGGCAAGAGCCTGCAGATGTTTCCATCAAGAAAACAGCTCTACACGAAACCCACCGTAATTTAGGTGCAAAGATGGTTCCCTTTGCGGGATGGGATATGCCAGTATGGTACTCTTCAGTAGTAGAAGAACACCTGGCTACCCGTAACGCTGCTGGATTATTCGATGTATCACACATGGGCGTATATCAGGCAGAAGGTAAAGAAGCACCTGTTTTCCTTGACAGTGTTTGCGGCAATGATATTGCAGCTCTGCAAGTTGGCGAATCCTGTTACACTCATTTTCTGG
>JBDKSY010000129.1:0-6700 GCA_039680395.1 Anaerolineaceae bacterium
CTGTTCGTTGTCCAGGTTCCAAAAGGTTCAAGGGTTGCCACTGTACCAGATGTATATGAAGGATCATCCATGAACCAGGTAAATTCTACTGCCTGGTCGCTATTATTCGTTACTGTCCAGGTAATGTGATGGAAATTTCCACACAAGAACGAAATATCCAGGTCAACGGGGGGAACATAGAAGCAGTAGTTTACACTTGAAGTAACGGGGGTCAAGGGAACAGACGATGTTCCATCCTGATAAGTAACCACCACGGTATGCTCCAGGCCATCAGCAGCGATGGTAAGGAAATCTACCGCGCCATTAGCGGGTACAGGGTCAACCACAGTCACAGATGGGTTGCCATCCAGTACGTAGGAGAAATAAACTGCTTCATCGTTTGGATTGGTTAATGTCCACTTGATATTGCCAAGCGCTTCATCACAACCGTATGATACGCTAAGTTCATCCAATGGAGGGACTATCTTGCATTCCTGGCTGTCGCTGCTATCATTCGCGCTTCCCCATTCGCCAGTAATGGCAAAGGTGTGGGCGCCACCATCTGACGCTACATCGTATGTTGCACCAGCCGCCACGTTGATCGAAGTGCTGAGTGCGCCACCATCTAACTGCCACTGGAAGGACAGAGTTTCGGTATCATTAGGATTGCTGATCGTCCAGGTGATGCCATCACCATCTGCTTCGCAGCTATGAGTGAGGGTCAATGGATCAGGTGGCACGGGTACGCACGTATCTGATTGGCTGGAAACGACAACATCAGTGCCCCAACTTCCCATAACTTTCACGGTATGTGCTCCCGCTTCTGTATGAAGTGTTGTGCTTGCACCAGCTCCAAGGCTCATGCCAGCTATTTCAGCCAATGAATCGATTTTATAGCGATAACCGACATTGAAAGCGTTGGGGTTATAGATCGTCCAATCAATACCAGAACCATCCGCTGAGCATACATAAGAAAGCTGAAGCGGGGTGGGAGTGGGTACGCATTTATTTACTTCGCGCGCTGCTGCTGTTCCACTTGCGGTTTTGCCTTCATCAAATGTGATTGTCATGGTAGACACCGTCCGCTCACCCAGGGTGATCGTGCTGGTGCCAGCAGGAGCGTTCACGGGACCGTTGATTGTTCCCCAAAGGTTCCAGGTAAATGGTACTGCAAAGCTGTTGGGGTTGGTAACCGTCCAACGGATGTGTGAATAATCACCGGTAATACATTCCCAGTTTACTGTCAGAGGTTGCACCGGGGTTGGCGTAATTTCAGGAGTTTCAGTAATTTCGGGGGTAACCGTAGTGGTTACTGTTGTAGTTGGTATGCAAGTTACGGTGCAGGAGGCTTTTAAGCCATTATCCGAACCAGGATGCCCGGCTTCTTGATGAGTTTTGAGGGTGTATGTGCCGGATGCAGCTACCGTAAGGTTTAGCACCAGGTTTTCGCCTGCAGTCAATTTGAAAGTACCGCTATCTACAACTGGTCCACTTTCATCTCCTTGATGTAATTCCCAGGTGGATGAGTTGACCATATCACCGCTGCCGACATTGGTGATGGTAAATGAGACTTTACCGCAATCAGAAGAGCAATTGCTGCTTAGCGATAGAGATGAACCAGTTACATTCCCATTATCCTTACAGCCATCACCATCTTTGTCTTGATTGGCATTGGCAGGTGCGGCCAGTGGGCATTGGTCAACCGCATCAAGGACGCCGTCGCCATCGGTATCATCGCAGGCATCACCAACACCATCATTATCACCATATGTATTTGCCTGATCAGCATTGGCAACCAGGGGACAATTGTCGGTTTCATCTGGTATGCCATCAGCATCGGTATCAGGTGCCAGAGTGGGTTCTTCTGTGGGCTCATCTGTAGGATCTACGGTAGGATCCAGTGTGGGCTCCTCGGTAGGGTCGGGTGTTGTTGTGACGACTGTGTCGCAGGCATCACCGATCCCATCTCCATCTGCATCTTCCTGACCAGGATTGTAAATGCTGACGCAATTATCCTTATTATCTTTTATGCCATCAGCATCCTGGTCGTTACCAGGACCTGGTTTTGCCATTACAGAGCCGCTGCTCATACTCATGAACATGCCAGCGAGTAAAAACGCTACGCCTAAAATATAAGCTAGTCTGGATAATTTTTTATAAGTCACTAATCGTTTGGTGTTCATTGCTTATCTCCTTACATACTTTTGCTTGCGAGACGATTGAAAAAGTGTCTCAAGTACTATTCTGTTCGCAATTTGTAACCTAGCCGGTCAACATTAATCAGCAGATTGTTGGCAGGGTCAATCGAATCGAACTTTTGACGTAATAAATAAATAAGGTATTTAATTCTTCTATAAGTGTCTTCAGAAACTACACCCCATACATTGGAAGCAATTGTCTGATAATTAACAACAGCAGGGGCTGCTTTTGCCAATACTGCCAACACTGAAAATTCTTTTGGCGTAAGCTCGATAGATTTATCTTGATAAGTAACCTCCTGATTTACGCGATCTAAAGTGAGATTAATGCCAGGGAAAACCATTCGGGAGATTTCCGTTCGATTTCCTACGCGCCGCAAAACAGCCTGGACACGGGCAACAACCTCTGCGTTATAAAACGGTTTTGCTATATAATCGTCAACCCCCTGTTGAAATCCTTTCACGATATCATCTTTCGTTCCCAGAGCTGAGATGATGATCACTGGAGTATTGGACATCTGGCGAAGATAATCAAGGGTTTCCCATCCGTCCATCTCTGGCATCATCAGGTCGAGCAGTATTAAGTGAGGTTTAAGCTCAGAAGTTTTGCGAATCGCTTCAGCACCACTGGCAGCACTTAATACATTGAAACCACCATTCCGTAAGATATGTTTCAAAATGAATGTAGTATCTGGATCATCTTCAACAATAAGAACGCAAGGACGTTCTTCTGTCATTTGATCCAGGTCTACCCCTACAAAGGTTTTCGTCTGCTGGATTGTCTTATCGAATGAAGTTAACACCATGATAATTTCTCCGATGAAAAAATAAAAACGAATTAAAACAAAAAAACCGACCCAAATAAAAGGCCGGTTTCGCTACTCTGCTCCCCGAACACAGTGTCCTGATATAGCTAGGACAAGCGACCAAATGAATGTGTTCGGATCAATGCATCCAGAAAAAATAAATTGTCAATCAAAATGATAAAAAACAAATGCTTAACTAATTACAAAAATAGTATAGCAATATAATATTAAAATGTCAATAATCAATTTTTGTATTACCAATTACTAACCATTGCTATATAAAATTTTTGGATCATAAAGAAACATTGATAGAATTGAATCCCCTTTAAAGAAGGCTTCTTCCCAGGCATGCTATAATATTTTCTTGAAGGTGGATATTCAATACAGCTCATCAGGGACCAGGAACACATCATGCAGAAAAAAACAAAAAATGGAATAATCTTCATATTGATCATTGTGGTATTGACCACCGCCTGTCTTGCGGGTGAAGGTGGCTCTCTCAGTCTTCCCGGCGGCAGGGCAGAAAAAACCAAAGCGTTTGAAGTTACGGCTGCCAAAAGGGCGACCAAAACTGCTGTTCGTGAAATCACTTCAACTGCTGAAGCAGTGTTGACTGGAACTGCCCAGGCGGCAACCGAAATTGCAAATGCTGAAGCCACTGCTTCTGCTGTGGCTGCCACTGAAACCATGATCGCGGAACAAACCCAGGTAGTCATCAATATGACCGAAACTGCCATTGCTTTACAAAAAACGATGGATGCTGCCGATGCACTTCTTAGCTCATGGTCCACAGAATTCGTTGGAGACATGCCAGAAGGCTGGACGGTAGCCCGTGAAGATCCTAGCCGGTGGGATCTTACATTGCAACCTGGCTGGTTGCATATACGAGGTCGCTATATTGATAACGATGATGATACCTGGCTATCCAAGAATATTTTCCTGCACAAAATGGACGCCTATGATGTAACGGTTACTACACTGATTGATAGCAACATGTACCGTGATGGGCAAAGTGCCTGGATTGGTTACACTCCCGACACCTTTCGCACGGATGGACATTCCATCATGATGGGAATTGTCATGGGGAATAAAGGACGTTACGTTTATATGGATGCTTGTAGTTACGATGATTGTCAATGTACTGCTCCTGATGAAGATAGCTGGTACAACTTTTCAGCAACGGATACTTTAACCTTCCCTGGTGCTGTTTACCTCAAGCTGGTAAGACATGGGAATGTCTATACCGGTTATTTCAGTCCTGATGGAGCTTCCTGGACCTTTTTGGGCGAGCTGGAAGAATTCTCACCTGCTGGATATTTCATGATGGGCGCAGGTGGCGGTAATCCATGGAATGAAGAAGAATTTGATGCCTTCTATGATTTTGTGAAGTTTGAAACGCCAAAAGAATAAGAATTAACAGCATTCAAACCCTATTACCAAGAGGAGTAATTGCATGACCCAATCAACACCCAAACATGCTTTTGATACACAGGCTGTTCATGCTGGCAGTACACCTCCAGCCGGGAAAACCCTGGTACCACCCATCTACCAATCGTCTACTTTCTCTTTCGATGAATTCGCCAAAAGTGAAGCGCTATTCCGACATGAAGTCCCGGGGTATGTCTATACCCGGTTGGGCAACCCCAATCAGGAATTGCTGGCAAGCCGTATCGCTGCTTTGGAAGGGTTTGATCTGTTGAAACAACAACCCGATGCTGCCCCCTCACAGGTAGTGGGTGGAAAAGTATTCTCTTCCGGCATGGCTGCCATCTCGGCAGCCATCCTGGCAAGGTGCAAATCCGGTGATGTTATCCTGGCACAGGAAGCCACTTATAGCGCTACAGTCACCTGGTTGCAAAAGCTTGCGCCACGTTATGGGATGCAAGTTTACACTTTAGCTGATTTCAGCACAGAAGCCTGGAAAGAAGCTTTCGACAAATACCCTCAAGCCAGGATGGCATATGTGGAAACTCCTGCCAATCCCACCCTTGAGATCCTGGATATTGCCGCGATCGCAGAGCTGGCACATCAACATGGTGCCTGGCTCATTGCCGATAATACCTTTGCTTCACCCTACTGCCAGCGCCCGCTCACCCTCGGAGCTGATGTAGTGGTTCACTCACTCACCAAATACCTTTCCGGGCATGGCACAGTGATTGGTGGCGCTGTGATCAGCCGCCACCCAGAATTTATCCAAAATGAGGTGCAGGAGCAGATCGTGTTGAACGGCGCTTCTTTCAGCCCCATAGATTCCTGGCTGGCTACGGTTGGCTTAAAAACTTTTGTTGTGCGTATGGAACGGCATTGCAAGAATGCCATGACCATTGCCAACCATCTCAACAACCACCCCGCGGTGGCTGTGACCCATTACCCCGGTCTGGAGAATCACCCGCAGCATGCTCTGGCGCGCAAGCAAATGTTCGATTTTGGTGGGATGATCGCTTTTGAATTAAAAGGTGGTTATTCAGCAGGCGTACACATGATGAACCGGGTAAAGTTATGTACCCTGGCGGTCAGTCTGGGTGATGTGGATACCCTCATCTGCCACCCAGCCAGCATGACACACTCCTCCCTTTCTCCTGAACAGCGGTTGAAATCAGGAATTACAGATGGATTGGTACGTCTTTCAGTGGGAATCGAGGATGCGCAGGATCTGATCGCTGATCTTGATCAGGCGATGGAAAGCTAGTCTAACAGGATATTCTCCAACAGCAACCGGGGATTGATATTCTGGTCCAGCATGGTCAGGCTTTCTTCCAGTGTCCGCAAACGGGCAAGGATTTCAGCGGGTGACCTGTGAGCTGCCAGATTTTGGATCTCCTGTTGTTGAATCAGGTTGGTGAGAGGTGTATCTGAACCATTTGCCAGGTGCAGTGCATCTCTCCAGACACTGATCCAGGTTTCGATATATCCTCGCAGGCGGGCACGTGCCTGTGCCTGGTCTGGGGCTTTAAGCATACCATCGGCTTTCCCAAAGCGTTGGCGCAGATTGCTTTCCAATAATTCAAACAAAACCTCTACCTGTTCCTGGTATTGGTCCTTTTCACTTTGATCTTTCAGTAACTTCAACGCTTTGCCCACTCTGCCACCAGCAAGATGGGCTACCTGGCTGGCTTGAGGCTCGATAACTTGATATTGTTTTTGAAGAACTGTGACCAATTGAGCCACGGGTAACGGACGCAATCGGATCTGCTCGCAGCGTGACACGATGGTAGGCAACAGCTCTTCTTCAGAACTGGCGGTGATCAGCAGGATCACCTTATCGGGTGCTTCCTCCAGGGTCTTCAACAGTGCATTCTGGGCATTGGCATTGGCAGCTTCAAAGTTCAAAAGCAGCGCAATGCGATACCGTGCCTCGTAAGGAGACAAGGACAGACTGTGCTGCAAAGCCCGGATCTGGTCAACCTTGACCATTGCCCCTTTTGTTTCAGCCTGGACGATCGAAAGGTCAACCTGTTGCATCTTTTCAGTTTGCTGGCAGATACGGCATTTTCCACAGGCTTTGCCGGGTTCGGTGCGATCCGTACAGTTGATCGCCTGGGCAAATTTCAATGCCAGTGTTCGCCTTCCCACACCTTCGGGACCGGTGAAAAGGTAGGCATGCCTGACCTGATCACTGGCAAGCTGATGCTGTAATAGTTCAATTGCCCATTTATGCCCAAGTATTGGTGAATCCATGAAATGGATTGTAGCTTAGGCCAGTCTGAACGGCAAGCC
>JBDKSY010000130.1:0-11555 GCA_039680395.1 Anaerolineaceae bacterium
AGCGAAAAATACTTATGTCTGGCTCGACCAATTATGTAAAAAATATCATCAGACCATCACCCACCTGGATCAGATCCCTGACAGCGAACTGGATGAAATGGCTTCCAGGGGTATGACTGGATTATGGCTGATCGGATTATGGGAGCGCAGCAAAGCTTCAGCAAATATCAAACAGATGTGTGGCAATCCAGAGGCGGTTGCTTCTGCTTACTCGCTTTTTGATTATCGTATCGCAGATGACCTGGGAGGTGAAGACGCATTCAACAACCTTCGTCAGCGAGCCTGGCAGCGCGGCATCCGGCTTGCCAGTGATATGGTACCTAATCACATGGGTATAGATTCCCCCTGGCTGGTAGAGCATCCTGACTGGTTCCTCAGCCTGGATTATAGTCCCTTCCCCTCTTATACGTTCGATGGTCCCGACCTTTCAAACGATGGCCGTGCTGGTATTTATCTTGAAGATCATTATTATTCGCGTTCAGATGCTTCAGTGGTGTTTAAGCGAGTAGATCATCAAAATGGAGACACCCGCTTCATCTACCACGGCAATGATGGTACGAGCATGCCCTGGAATGATACGGCTCAATTGAATTACCTCAACCCTGAAGTCCGTGAGCAGGTAATTCAGACGATTCTACAGGTCGCCCGGCGATTCCCTATCATCCGGTTCGATGCAGCCATGACGCTTGCCAAGCGACATTACCAGCGCCTATGGTATCCTGAGCCAGGCAGCGGAGGAGACATCCCCACCCGGGCAGAACATGGTATGTCAAAAGCAGAATTTGATGCTGCCATGCCGATCGAATTCTGGCGTGAGGTGGTTGATCGAGTTGCCGCAGAAGTACCCGATACTCTCCTGCTTGCAGAAGCTTTTTGGTTGATGGAAAGTTATTTTGTCCGCACGTTGGGCATGCACCGGGTATATAACAGCGCATTCATGCACCTGCTGCGAAATGAAGAAAATGCCAAATATCGCACCCTGATGAAAAACACCCTGGAGTTTGATCCCGAAATCCTCAAACGCTATGTGAACTTCATGAATAACCCCGATGAACGTACTGCGGTGGATCAATATGGCAAAGGGAATAAATATTTTGGCATCTGTACGCTCATGGCAACCCTTCCTGGTTTACCTATGTTTGGACATGGTCAGGTAGAAGGGTTCACCGAAAAATATGGCATGGAGTATCGCCGTGCATATTATGATGAACAACCTGATCCTTATCTACAAGACAGGCATTCCCATCAAATTTTTCCATTGCTGCACCACCGTGATATTTTCGCTGGAGTGGATAACTTCTTGCTTTATGATTTCTTCACACCTGAAGGTTGGGTGGATGAAAATGTGTATGCGTATTCGAACAGCAATGGGTATGACCATGCTCTGGTGGTGTATCATAACCGGTTTGCTTCTACCAGTGGCTGGGTAAAGAATTCAGTCAGCTTCATTGATAAGAATAATAGCTCAACAGGTGGTCTTACACAGAAAACCCTGTCGCAAGGTCTTGGACTTACACCTGGAGACAACAAATATCTGGTTTACCGTGAACAAATAAGCGGTTTACAGTTCCTTAAGCCAGTCAATGAGATCATCGAAAATGGTCTAAACCTTCATCTTGAAGCCTATCAAACGCTTGTTTACCTGGATTTTAAGGTTGTGGAAGATGATGCCAGCCACACGTACCAACATCTATATCAATGGTTGAATGGGAATGGGGTTCCTGACCTGGAAGAAGCTGTTCAGCAGCTTGTCATTCAACCGATCACGTCTGCTTTTCGCCAGATAGCCAATACTGGGTACTTCAAGTATTTGAAAACCATCCAGGAGAGGGAAAAAGGTGAACCCATTCCTTCTCACCTGTTCTCTGAAGCCCAGTATAAACTGTCAGCGCTGTTGGATGGTATTCAAACCGTCACGGGAAATAACCAGAACCGATCCGTCATTCGCTTGGATTATGAAGAAGAATTGACATGGTTGCTGGATTTCGAACAGCTTACTCCCGAAAAATTAACTTCAGGGATGAACTCCTTGAAAGATGCAGCCCTTGATATCCTCCAGGGTGTGAAAATATATTCCCATTCGTGGTTGACACTTTGGAGTTGGTTTTTTGTTCACAACCTGGGAAAAGTTGCGGGAGATACTGGTTGGGAGGAAAGGACTCGAAGCTGGCTGGAAGAATGGCGGTTGGCTCGCATTTTCGATGAGATGTATCAGCAGCTTGGCCTGGATGAAACTGCCAGTCAGAGAAATACCGTACTCCTGCGCATTCTGATCTCTTATCAAAGCTGGTACGAAACCGTAACTGAAAAAAGCGCATTTCGCAGATTGCAGAATTTCCTGGAAGATAGTCAGGTGCAAATCTTTCTCCATATCAATCGTTACAATGATATTCTCTGGTTCAATAAAGAATGCTTTGATGAACTTGCCTGGTGGCTGCAGATGATCGCCTGGATGAAGATTGAAACTGACATGCAGATGACCAGGACGGAAAAAACCGAAATGCTGCTGGCAGTCAATGATTTTGTAATAAAGATCAAAACTGCAATGATGAATTCGGATTTTCAAGTGATTAAATTATTAAATCACCTGGAACAATCGGAGGAAAATCAAGCTTTTTGCTCTTGAATCTTTTCCATATGATGTTGAAAAACGACATCAGCACTTAAGCCTGAACGCCAGCTTTTTACTTCTTTTAACAGCTTGATGGTATCTGCTGATATATCCATCCCAGTGGCTTTCTTCGTAAGCCAGACTGCCTGCGCAGCATATGCAATATTATTGCGCGGTTCGATGCGGTCAAAATCATCAAAGAACCACCCACAAGAAGTAAACATACGTTGGCGCTCGTATTGTGCAGCGAGAAGAGTGGCTATCTGATCAACTTTTTTTGTGGTCAGGGCATTTGGTATCTTCTCTTGAATATACTCCGCAAGTGAAATTTGATCACACATCACGCGAATGTATTCATGACGCAATTCCCAGGGATCAGATATTAGGGGGTGTATGACTGACAAATACTCCTCATCCACTGCATTCGCCAGCGTATTAAGAGCTTTCCGAAGAGGAGCTTTCCATTCCGCGTGCGGTGTGCAGTCACAGGCACCGCTCCAGCGTACAACACCATGATGGCAGCTCCAGGATGTATTATCGCGGATGCGGATTTCTTGCACAGTAGGATATTCCTTCAACCAGATACCAGGATAAGTTGCATCAATTGGCTGTTTTTCAATCGCTCCATTGACCAGATGAGCAAGAAATTTATCTCTGAAAGGCTGGTGATGTCCATACGCTTCACCATCCGACGCGAGAAGATGAAATTCTGGTTCAGTGATCATCTTTCGAGATAAATGAAAACGAGGCAGCAGTCGAGTTTGCACAAATGTATCAGCATTTGTTGTGAATTCCGATCGAAAACTTACGTCATCAGATAATGACCGATTATAAAAGAAAACAGTAATACACTTATTCTGTGGAAGTCGCACAATATACGGAATGGAAGCATCCACCTTTTCAACATCTGCCTGCCAGGGTGCCAGGATGGTGTATTCAATCCCATGCTCTGCCATGATATCCAGGCACTCCATATCAACAGCGGTTTCAGGTAACCACATCCCAGCAGGGCGATGAGAAAAAGTATGTTCAAAATCCACAATTCCCCAGCGTATCTGGGTAATCTTATCCTGGCGAGTAGACAAAGGCAGAATGGTATGGGAATAGGATTGTGCCATGGCATTTCCAACCCCATAGTGTTGAAAGTTCCTATGGTCCTGTTCGACAATGTTCGCTAAAGTCCTGCGGTCATAAGCACTCATCCACTCAACCAGAGTGGGACCAAGGTCAAAACTGATATGCTCAAAATTCCCCAATTCAGCGTTGGGTTTGTAGCACTGCTGGTGTATTCGTTCATTCCAGTTGCGATATGGGCTGGCACCTGGTTCTAGTGGAATTTCTCCACTAAGAGGATCTTCACGTGGGGGTTGGTAAAAATGACCATGAACGCAAAAAGCTTTATTTTTCATCTTCTTTGATTTCGTTTCTTTTGGAATCCCTGAAGATAGTCAAGATGGTGAGTAAAACGCGAGGGTAGCAGTCCAAATTGTCGGGGGATGGTATCTATAGGGCATGTACGATCTGAAGCCAGGTAATCCAGCCAGTGGACAGAAATCGGAAACCGAGGAGTTCCCTGTTCCAGGATCAAGGAAAGTGTGCGCAAGATGGCTGGATTGACGCTGGTATACCCGCGATGTAATCCAATCCGTTCAGCTAAAATATCCAGAACCTGCCGAAAAGAGAAATACTCAGGTCCCCCAATAGAGATGACCTTTCCAACGGTATCAGGGTTTTCCTGGCAGGCTAGCAGGCAGGTTACCACATCCTCTACCCAGAGCGGTTGTAAAAGGTTTTCGCCATCACCAGGTATGAGAAATATTCCAGGGCTTATCTGCAACATACGGGCTAATGAGGTGGTAAAGTGATCCCCTTCTCCAAAGATAACGGAAGAACGCAAAATGGTATAAGGAATTTCACTTTGCTGTATTAGCCCTTCAGCAATTCCTTTTGCTTTGAGTACCGCAAAAGCTGAAGCCCGGTCTGCTCCCAGATGGCTGAGGAAAAACAGTCGTTCTACTCCTGCCAATCTGGCAGCGTTTGCAACTATCCTGCTGCCCTGAATATCTACTTCTTCCAGACTGGCACGAGAACCCTCCCTTTCACTTCCTGCCAGATGATAAACAAACTGAACCCCTTTCATGGCGGCTCTCAGGCTGCGTTCATCATTGATACTGCATACCACCACTTCTACCGAAGTAGCCCTGGGAAGATTAGGGGTTTTCTTTGAGGGTCTGACCAGGGTTCGAACTTTTTTACCCTGCGCCAGAAGGTTTTGGATCAAAATATTGCCAACAAAACCAGTTCCACCTGTAACCAAAATCATGCACTCGATTATAGCAGACCATGGATGATCTGGTTGGCACGTATCTTGTAACTTGTAAGGTGAATATGTTGGATAGTTTCAGGAACCAGATGAGGGATGACTATGAGTATTAAAGCATTGAATTTTATGAGTGAAAACCGAACGGGTTTACATTACATTCCTGATTTTTTCCATTACCGGCAGAAAGATCTGGATATCTGGTTACCCCATTTGAAATCGCTGGATATTGGTTGGCTGGTGCTGAAAGCTCCCCAAAATCAGGCAATACCTGAATACTTTATCAGTGGATTGGTAAAAGAAGGGATCCAACCTGTAATTCAAATGGATTACAGCCTCGAATCCCCTCCCAAATCTGGAGAAATATCTCCACTGGTAGAAGCTTACGCTCACTGGGGAGTAAAATACCCCATCTTTTTTGACCGCCCGAATATCCGCCAGGCATGGCCTTCTTCCGGTTGGGCACGCCAGGATTTGATCGCACGATTTTTAGATCGCTTTGTTCCAATGGCATCCCTCGCAATCCAGAATGGCATGGAACCCGTCTTCCCTGCACTGGAGCCCGGAGGAGATTATTGGGATGTTGCATTCCTGAAATCCTGTCTTCAAGGTCTAGAAAACCGGCATCAATCCGAAATACTGGAGCATCTGGTTCTTTCTGCTTATGCTCACACTGGTGACCATGATCTGAATTGGGGTGCAGGTGGACCTGACCGCTGGCCAGAAGCTCGCCCTTACCATTCCTCAGATATTGCACAGGACCAGCGCGGTTTCCGCATTTTTGATTGGTACAATGCCATTTTCGAATCTGTCACCGGCACAATCCGTCCGATCATTCTTCTTGAATCTGGTAAGGCTGCTCATTATCAAGACCAAAACGAACTGGATTTCGCACGATCACAGGCAGGTATCAACCTGGCAATTTACCGGTTGCTTTCAAACGACATTGTCGAGAACCCTGCTGATCCAGAAACCAATCTTGATCCTCTTCCAACCAATATTCTTTCAAGCAATAGCTGGCTTCTCACTACTCCTCAATCAGGCGATGATGATATCTTTGCCTGGTTTGGGTACGATCAAGCGCCTTCCATTTCAGTACAGGCGATATTAGAATTTCAAGCTACATTGGTCAAGAACCTGGTTGATACTCAACTGGTTGAAGGTGAAATTGACAGTCGCCCTGGTGAAGAACAAGATTCCTTTGATCCTACAATGGATTTTGATGAAGAGCCGCTGGAAACTTCATATGAAGTAAAGGATGAGGACCTTATCGGTAAATCCGTACCTGAAACTTCACCCAAAGTGGATTTCATTATTCAGCATTATGTTTTGCTTCCATCTTATGATTGGGGAATTGCAGATTTTTACCTCGATGCAGTACGGCCATTCGTGAAAAAATACCGTGCAACGGTTGGTTTTTCTCTCCAGGAAGCTGCCGCAGCAGAATATGTCACAGTGGTCGGAGACCAGGACATCTTCTCTGATGAGGCATTGGATAAATTACGCTTCAATGGGGCTGTTGTAGAACGAATAAGTGGAGATGGCACGACAATTGCATCCGTATTGGCACAGAGGTGAAATCCATGATAACTGATAACCAACCCCTTCCCCCTATTTCTCACACCCCGATTTTCGCCCAGCAGACCAACCTGAAGGTACTTGGTCTTGGAGGTGGTGGCTGCAACGCAGTCAACCGCATGCTCGAGTTGGGCATCAAAGGTGTTGACTTTATCGGTGCAAATACCGATTATCAGGTGTTAAAAACCTGCCTGGCGCCAACGAAAATTCTCCTTGGTCCCAAACTCACCCATGGTCAGGGTGCGGGTGGTGACCCACAGGTTGGAGAAGCAGCAGCTGAAGAAAGCATCGAGGAAATTAAAGCAGCTCTTGCGGGTGCAGATATGGTCTTTTTAACTGCAGGCATGGGCGGCGGAACTGGAACCGGTTCAATACCTGTCGCTGCACGGATTGCCAGAAGTATGGATATCGTATCGGTGGCAGTTGTCAGTATGCCATTCGGCTTCGAAGCTGGAAGACGCCAGCAAAATGCCCGCTCAGGGTTATCAAAACTACAACAAAATACCGATACTTTAATTGCCATCCCCAATGACCGGCTGCTTCAGATTGCCCCTCGTGATCTGTCCCTTGATCTGGCTTTCAGGTTGGCTGATGACATCCTTCGCCAGGGCATTCAGGGTATTTCCGAAATTGTTACCCAACCTGGACTTATCAATGTTGATTTTTCCCACATCCGCAACCTGATGCACAATGGCGGTGGCTCATTATTGGCAATTGGTCACGGCCAGGGTCCAAATAAGGCCATACAAGCCGTTCAACAGGCACTTCATCACCCATTGCTTGATTCCATTCCAATTGAGAATGCCACCGGTATCATCGCAAATATTTCTGGTGGTCAATATCTGACCTTCATGGAAGTATCCGAAGCATTGACCTACCTGCAAGAAAAAACCAATAATCAGGCAGAGATCATCCCTGGCATCATTCATGACGATAACATGGAAGATCGCGCTGAGGTTATTTTGATCATCACTGGATTAGGCGCTACAGCATTTGATCCAATGCCACGGATGAGAGTTACACGAAATACCGAACAACGCACTGAACAGCGAGCTCAACCATCTATGACTGTCGAAGAAGCCATTCACAAGCATGAAAGAGCTGTCGCTTACACACCCGATACATCTTATTCAGATTCCGAAATGGCAGGAGCAACGATCAATCTGGATATTCCAGCTTTTATGCGCCGGCGAAATACCCGGTAGCCAGGAGGAATTGAGAATGGATAAAAGTATTATGGATGCAATTTGCCGTCAGGTTTATGCACAATATCCTGAAGTAAAAGGAAAACGCCCACGTGCCCAGGCATATGGAAATGATCAATATCTACTGGTTTTTCGTGGCTCATCTACCACTCCTGATGGAAAAAAAATTGAACGAGCTATCCGGGTTGTATCAACAGCCAGTGGAAAGATCGTGAAGATCTCTTCTTCGAAATAAGGTGAATATTATGCAAATGAACCTGACACAAAAACTTGAACTGGCATTCTGGGATGTGATCATTTACCGGCTCTCCCGCTATACGATCTTTCGTAGATTGATGAATCTTGGATACAGGATCGCAGAACAAAACGACCTTCGCACCTTTGCTCAAGCCACTATATTGATTGCAATCTTCGGATTTGTTAGTGGGTTTGCTGCCACACTTCTTTTTTCGGTACTATTTTAATGGTAGAGAAGATTACTGATTGGCAAATGGTATTTTCCTTCTCCTCCTTCTTTGCCTTCTGAAACAGTTTCACCTCACCTTACTCAGCAGCCCCGACCAGACTGCTGAGTTTGGTTAATTCCCAATAGTCTTGAACAATTTGCTTCAATTTCAAAATTCCTATAAAATGGTACTGTTATGAAGCGCAGCTTAAGATAAGATATAGGCAATCATTCTTTACGCAAAAAGGTATCTCGAGATCAAATTGCAGGTATGAAAAAGGCTCAAGGTTTTTTCCTAATCTTCTTATTCGTTGCCTGCGGTGTATTGGGTATTTTGGTTGCCAACCAGGTGATGAATGGGCGAGAAAAAGCAACGCCCACCCCAGTTCTTCTGCCTACTCGCACAGCAGGCGCACCTGGTACAGGTCAAACCAACCTGGTTCTGCTCCGGGTTGATGATCTCAGCTCGCCTACTCCACGTTTGATTTCCATTTGGATAGCCTTCCTGGGGCCTGCTGATTATCCGGGATTAACCGTTATGGCGCTGTATCCCAACCTGGAAAACCCGGCTCAGATCCAACCTCTGGCAGATTCCTTTGCATTGGGTAGCGACAATTTACCTGTGCCTGAATTCTGGCAACAGCTTGCTGCATTTAATTTTACCTGGGACGGTTACTTATTAGCGGATACACAGGCGATTTCACCCATTCTTGGGTGGATCAATAATACCCAGACCGCTCTCACTGCTCAGCCTGCGACAGATGGTAAAGGATATCGGGTGATCCTGGAAGAAGAGACTTCCGTGTTCAGAGATATTTGTGTTACTTTGAGCGATACAGCAGAGGTATCAGGCCAGGCGCCCGATTGGGGAAGCATCATCCCCTTGCATATGCGTACGGATATGACATTTGAAGCAATGATGTATTCCTGGGGAAAGTTGAACACACCAGGTGCAGTAACCCCTTGTTATATCCTGGGCAATCCCTGATCAATGCAATTACCAGAAAACGAACAAGGAGCTTTCGCTCCTTGTTTTTTCTTATTTATTACTATCTTGAACTGAGATTTTATCAGGTGGCGGTATAACGGCTTTCTCGTTAAGATTATTTTCAATGTCTCTTTTAAGATCAACTGGGATATCTTGTAAATTATTCTTGACATCTTTTTCAATGGCGTTGGAAATTACACCCATCTCTTTTCTTACATCGCTTCCAATTACCTTGGATGCTTTTTCCAATTCTTTCAAGTCCTCATCAAGGCCAGTATCCGAGACAATTTTTTTGGGAATCTCACGAATTTCGTTGGAAGTAGAAACAATCGAACGCCAGATAGGCGATTTCACCACTTTTCGCACAAATCTCCCCAGTTGGGCGCCCGCTTTCACCATATCCTTTGGACCCAAAATGATTAGTGCCACTATAAGAATGAAAATGAGCTCAAGTGGACTGATATTGAATATCTTCATCGCTAAATCCAGTTATGGACCATGAAGAAGTGTTGCTTTTTGAGAAATCTACTCTTTCTTCTGATCTTCATTTTCGCTGGTTGATTTTTCTTTATCATCAGATGTTTCTTCTTTTAAATTCTTCTTGAATGCTTTAATGCCACTACCCATTTCGCCAGCGATTTTCGAAATTCGACCTACTCCAAACAGTAAGATAATGATAGCGAGAATGATGATCAGTTCAATAGGTTTAAGTCCAAGTATCATTTTATTTCATCTCCTTCTGTAACAAAATTTCATTCTACCATATTTTCTTTTCGGCGAGCCGCCCATGCAAACACCACACTTAACAGATATAAGCATAGCAAAGGCAGCATCAAAATGCTCATATTGATCGGATCGCCAGTCGGCGTGATCACTGCTGCCAGAATGGCTATCACAACGATAGCAATTCTCCACTGCTTTAGTAAAGCTTTCCATGTGATCAATTTAAGCTTTGCCAGCACAAACACGACCAGAGGACTTTCAAATGCAACCCCTACCCAAAACATTAAATTGGTAATGAAGCTGAAATAATTTGTCAATCGTGGAACAGTCGTGATCCCCAAGAAATCCATGAGAAATGGTACTGCCACAGGCAGCATAACGATATAGGTAAAAGCAACTCCTCCAATGAACAGTAAGGATGCAAGTGGAATTGCCATATAAATCCAACGTCTTTCGTTCTTATTCAAGCCAGGTAACACAAAAGCCAGCAATTGATAAAGAACCCATGGCAGTGCAATAATAAAGCCACTTAAGAAAGACACCTTCATAAAAACACTCATGTTTTCAGTGACTTCGATGGATTGGAGTTTACCTAGACCCCCGATTGGTTGTGCGAGAAACTCCATTATTTTGGTACAAAAAATGAAACTGAGGCAAACACAAACCAGTAAACCTGCAACCGCAAGCAATAGACGCTTACGCAGTTCGTTAATGTGTTCCCAAATATTCATTGCTTTTGATGGCTCACTCATAATCCTGCTGCATTCTCTGAAATTCCGAGGAATTATACTCTGAAAAGGATGGTACACTCCTTCCTATTTTTCTTTGTGGTCCTGTAGATGTAAAGTTGGCAGCCAGATGGCAAGTAAAATGGATGCCAGGAGTGCCAGACCACCACCCCACCAGAAGGGAGCAGAAGGTCCAAATCCTTTCCAGGCTCCTGCACCCTGCCATAATAAACCAGCGATCAATGAGGCAGGAAAATCGAGTAATCCCAATACTGCATTATACGTACCATAAGCAGTACCGCGTAAAGCTTCTGGCACCAGATCCGCGACCAATGCTTTCGTGGTGCCATACGCCAACCCGTAATAAATTCCATAAAGAACATAGAGTAACCATACACCCGTGGTACTTTTTACCATGGCAAAGCCCAGGTAAATGAGCGAATATACCAGCCATCCGCCCAGGATCACCCGCTGCCGGCCAACTTTATCGGATAGCGAACCTGCAGGGATGGATACCAGGGTGTAGACAAAGTTGAAAACCACCAACATTCCCAGTATCCCCAGTACGCTCACTCCTCTTTCTTGTGCACGCAGTACAAGGAACGCATCGGATGAATTTCCAAGATCAAAGATTCCCACGATAATCATAAAGATCATGAAGGGCTTTCCCAGTGACTTGAAAGCAAAGCGTGGCATGCTTCGTTGCCCGGTAATGGGGACTTCCTTTGCCACAATTACCAGAGCCACTACTGCCAGGATCGCTGGAATGATGCTGACCAATACTACCAATTGAAAGGTGCTGCGCTCCATTTTTCCAAGCTGCTGTTGGGCAAACCAGACTACTCCTAATGCGATCAGAAGCCCAACCATAGCACCAGCGGTATCCGCCGCCCGATGGAACCCAAATGCCAATCCACGTTGCTTCGAATCAACCGAATCCGCCACCAAAGCATCTCT
>JBDKSY010000131.1:0-1872 GCA_039680395.1 Anaerolineaceae bacterium
TGGTGCTCAATCATTCATCCAACCAGCATCCATTTTTCCAAAACGCGTTGACTGGCGAGAATGCCCCTTATCATGATTGGTACGTCTGGTCAGACACCTACAACGGCAATGGCTGGCATGAGGCCACTGTAGGTTCTGAAACAAAATATTACTACGGCTATTTCTGCGATTGCATGCCTGATTTCAACTATGCAAACCCGGCGGTGACCGCCCAGATGGAAAATGTTGTTTCATTTTGGTTGAAAGATGTGGGTATAGATGGCTTTCGCATTGATGCAGCCAAACATCTGTTCGAAAAAGGCACTCAACTGGAAAATGTGCCTGCAACCCATACGTGGTTCAAGGAATTCTATCCATTTTATAAATCTATCAATCAAGAAGCCTATATTGTGGGTGAAGTGGCTCAAAGCTCAGCCCGTTTGACCACCGACTATGCAGATGAACAAATGGATATGATCTTCGATTTCGAGATGGCAAATGGGTTTATGAACAGTGCAAGAGGAGAATCCAATTCTGCCATCAACAGCGCAGTTACATTTACTTTACAGGATGCACCAGATTGGAATTTTGCTACCTTTCTTACCAACCATGACCAGAACCGGGTAATGAGTGTAGTAGATGGGAAGGTGGAGAAAGCAAAAGTGGCTGCTTCTTTGTTACTGACATCTCCCGGCACACCATTCATTTATTATGGCGAAGAAATCGGTATGGCGGGGGTCAAACCGGATGAAGATATCCGCTTGCCAATGCAATGGGATGGTACTGAGAATGGCGGTTTTACCGATGGTATTCCATGGAGAAACCTGAATTCGGATTATTCGACGGTAAATGTTGCAGTCGAATTAAACGATCCTGATTCCTTGCTGAAATACTATCAGCAATTGATCGCCATCCGCAATACGTATGTGGCTATTTCCAGCGGTTCTTATCTACCGGTTGCCACCAGTAATTCGAAAATATATGCAGCAATTCGCCAGACAGAAAAACAGACCATATTGATCATCACCAACCTCTCAAAAGAAACGATCAGTGATTATTCATTAACCTATGATGGGATTGACATTAAGCGAGGAAAGTACACATTGACACCGGTGTTTGGAACCCAGGAAACAGGAAACCTGACAGTGATGAAAGGTGGTTTTTCGGTTATTTCACCCTTTGGTGCCCTACCAGCATACACAACCAGTATTTACTTAATGGAGAGATGAAGAGCTAATGTTATGAATAAAAAGAACACCCTTCCCTTGATCATTCTTGTTGTTGCAGTGTTGATAGTGACAGGTATCGCTGGTTTCTTGCGTTGGCACGCTTTCACCACGCTAAACGTTGATTATGACGAAGATGACTATTTGCGCGCTGCACAAGAATACGCCCAATTGATCCACGAAGGAGATTGGGCTGGATTCATGGATACCAACTACCGTCCAGAACATCCACCCCTGGCAAAGATCATCTATGGTTTGAGTATTCTGCCTGTTGAAGAATATCCGTTGATCCCTGATGCCGCGACCACTGCAGAACCAAATCGGGCTCTTCCACTTCCATTATTGAGGAATGGAAGGATCATCAGCGCTACTTTTGGTGTGATCACTTCAGGTTTGCTGGCAATTGTGAATCCACTTGCTGGGCTGATGCTGGCAATTCATTCCTTTACCATCAAATACACCTCCCAGGTGATGCTCGAAAGCCTGCCGGCGTTGACCAGCTTTCTTATGGTTCTTTGTTATACCCGGTGGAAGAAGATTGAAAAACAGAAAAAAGCGTTTGGATGGCTGATCGGTTCAGCCATATTCTTAGGCTTAACGGCAGCATCCAAATATATTTACTGTGTGATTGGTCTGGCAGTACTGGCAGATTGGCTATTGGATGCGC